>CBFDCY010000019.1:0-11579 GCA_965603425.1 uncultured Dehalococcoidia bacterium
AAATATTATGGAAAATTCGTCAAATTTAGCCTAAAAGTCTTGACAAACGCGTCAGGCCCGTGTTATAAAGAGTGTTATATAGTGGTAAGAAGTGGGGAGTAGTGGTGGAAAATGGGGTAATTCGCTGGCCGAGGTTTTTGTATGTTTTACGGTGAGTACAACTACAAGATAGATGAAAAGGGTCGGGTAGCTATACCGCCCCGGTTCCGCAGAGAACTGAAGGACGGTGTGGTCCTGTCTCCGGCAGCGGAAAAGTGCATCAACGTGTATTCGCTGCCAGAATGGCGCAAGCTGGCTACTTCCCTTACCAGTGGGCCGCTGACCCCCAGTAAAATGAGGAGGCTGAATCGGGCCATCTTCGCTACTGCTTTCAATGTTGACATTGACGGACAGGGTAGGGTGGCTTTGCCAATACCACTGCGCGAGCACGCTGAAATTCAAGAAGACGTCGTCGTTACCGGAGCCAACACCTACCTGGAGATATGGGATCAGGCTCTCTGGGAAGAAGAGAAAGCAATCAGCCAGGAACAAGCCTGGCAGATTATAGAAAGCCTGGAGCGACGAGATGAGTCCAAGTAGGCAGAATTCAAATCACGTGCCGGTTTTGCTCGAAGAGGCCATGGAAGCGCTGGCGGTCCAGCCCGGTGGCCGCTACGTTGATTGCACGGTGGGCAGCGGCGGGCATGCCCGGGCAATTCTGGAACGCAGTTCTCCCGGTGGACAATTACTCGGCCTTGATGCCGACCCCACGTCGATAAAAGCAGCCCAGAAAAAACTTGAGGAGTACAGGAACTCCGTCCTCCTCGTCAATGACAATTTCGTCAATCTGCAGGCGACCTGCATTAGATATGATTTCTTTCCGGTACACGGCATCTTGCTTGACCTTGGCCTTTCCTCAATGCAGCTAAACGGGAGCGGGCGCGGCTTCAGTTTTCAGCATGACGCCCATCTCGATATGCGTTTCAATCCCGAGCAAGAGGTGACCGCCGCCGATATTGTTAATACCTCCCCTGAGGCGGAACTGGCGCGCATTATCCGAACCTATGGCGAGGAAAGCCACAGTCGTCAGATAGCACGGCTTATCGTGCAAGAACGTCCTATCACCTCCACTCTTCACTTGGCTCGCATCGTGGAGAAAGCGGTCGGCCGGCGAACGGCCAGAATACACCCTGCGACGAAGACGTTTCAGGCCATTCGGATTGCGGTAAACCTGGAACTGGAAAACCTGGAGAGAGCCCTGAAACAGGCAATTGAGCTTCTCGGTTTCGAAGGCAGGCTGGTGGTGATAAGCTACCATTCCCTGGAAGACCGCATTGTGAAGCGCTTCATGCAACAGGAAGCCAGGGGATGTATCTGTCCTCCTGGCACACCGGTATGCATCTGCGGGCATAAACCTCGCTTGAAACTCATTCGCAGACATGTGGTTATACCCTCCGAGGGTGAGATAAAGGCCAATCCACGCAGTCGCAGCGCCAAGCTGCGAGCTGCCACGCGCCTGATAGCGCAGGATGATTGTCTGGCCGCAGATGAGATGGAAATTCTCTGGGCAGAGACAGAAGCCAGGGCCTGGAAGAGGCCAGCGCTGTTGCGCAAACTGCAGATGGTATTCGCCACGGCCTGAGCGGGTCAGAGTTGAAATAACACCAGACGGTGCACGCATCTAAAAGGGGAAATAAATAATGGAACAGATGCAAACGGATAAAAAGGGAGCAGGTGGAGTGAGGATAGGCACCGCTCTTGTCGACCTGAAGCTGAAAATAGCCGAACACTTAATTGACCAGGCCGATAGGTACAGTCCGGACGAAGTGTACAGTATCATGGCGGAAACCAAAGTAGGGGCAAGCAAAAAAACCGAACTCATGGACAAGGTGAGGATGGTCTTTTCCATATCCTGACACTCTCGACTAGAAAAGGATAGTGGCCAAGGAGGCTCTGGCGATGTAAAGCGTAAAGGAAATTTAATAATCCAAACCTATTGAAAAGGAGGTCTAGATGAAAAATCGAACCGTAGCGGCGATTGATGTTGGTACCACCAAGGTATGCACGGTTGTTGCTGACCTGAATGAAGGTGGCATGCCGCGCATTGTTGGTGTTGGCATTGCACCATCGGTTGGTCTGCATAAAGGGCTGGTGGTCAACATCAATGAAGCCAGGGAGTCAATCAAAGAATCGGTAAAGAAGGCAGAGCAGTCAAGCAACTACAAAGTGGAGTCAGCCTACGTTGGTGTGACCGGCCGCCATGTTACCTCGCTGAATAACCGCGGCGTGGTGGCGATAACGCGGAATGACCGCGTGGTGCGCACGGACGACCTGAGGCGTGTTCTCTCTTCGGCACAGAGCGTCAAGGTTCCCGGCGACCGGAAACTCCTCCATGTTATTCCGCGGTCATATGCTGTTGACGGTCAGGCGCACGTAAAGAACCCCATTGGCATGCACGGTTTCCGGCTAGATGTGGAGACCCACGTTATCACCGCGGCCGTAACTTCAATACAGAACCTGATTAAGTGCATTCGCAGCATTGGCATTGATATTGAGGACCTCGTTCTTGAGCCTCTCGCCAGCAGTGAAGCAATATTGACTCCGGATGAGAAGGAAGTCGGGGTAATTTTGGCTGATATCGGCGGTGGCACCACTGATATTGCGGTGTTCAAAGAGGGGAGCATATGGCATACCTCAATACTACCGGTCGCTGGCTATCAACTCACCAGGGACGTGTCCATTGGTCTGGGCCTGCCATTTGACGTTGCCGAGGAGATGAAGAAGCGGTACGGCAGCGTGATGCCGGTCTATGAAAGCAAGTCCGAGGATACCGCCGCCATATCTCAGGATGGGCACGGTGTTTCATATCAGGACCTGTGCGATATCATCCGCGCCCGCGTTGAAGAAATCCTGAAGCTCATCCTGCTTGAGCTGCCCAACTCAGAATACGAGACCCTTGTCCCGGCAGGACTGGTACTCACCGGTGGTAGCTCCAATCTGTCAGGTATCTCCACTCTGGGGCGTGATATCCTACAGCTTCCGGTCAGAGTCGGCGCTCCCTCCAATATGGAAGGCATATCCGATGCCCTCTGCGACCCGGCATACGCAACGAGCGTTGGCCTGCTGGCCTGGGGAGTCAATCACGAGCGCAGCTCGAACTGGACGCGCTGGACCTTTGGCTTGGCGCTCAAGCGCATGGCTTCCCGACTGAAGAGCCTCTTCAGTTAACGATTCGAGTAAGAACGTTATCAGATTAATGTAATAAGGAGGGGGAAATGGCAAAATCAAGTTTTGTGGCGAATCCAGCCAAAATTAAAGTTATCGGCTTAGGTGGTGGCGGTAGCAACGCGATTACCCGCATGGTCAGGGAAGATATTCAGGGTGTGGAGTTCATTGCCATGAATACCGATGCCCAGGCCTTGGCGGTTACTGAAGCTCCCGTAAGAATTCAGCTCGGCGAGAAACTGACGAGAGGGCTGGGTGTTGGCGGCGACCATAACCTGGGCCAGAAAGCAGCCGAAGAGAGTCGTGAGGAGTTGCAGGAGCTGGTAGGCGGTGCTGACATGGTCTTTGTAACCAGCGGTATGGGCGGCGGCACTGGCACCGGCGCGGCCCCCACCGTAGCGGAGATAGCCAAGCAGAGTGGTGCCCTGACCATCGCCGTAGTCACCAAGCCATTCAGCTTTGAAGGTGTTCACCGCACGCAGGTAGCCAATGAGGGCATCACCAGGCTGATGGGCAAAGTTGATACCCTGATAATTATTCCCAACGACAAGCTGCTTACACTCTGTGACCAGAAGACGGGCGTGGATAGCGCCTTCAAGCTGGCGGACGATGTTCTGAGGCATGGCGTTCAGGCTATCGCTGAGGTTATTACCACTCCCGGGCTGATCAACCTGGACTTCGCCGATGTGAAATCCATCATGAAAGACGCCGGACCGGCGTGGATGTCGATTGGTCGTGGTTCAGGACAGAACCGTGCCATAGATGCTGCCAAAGAGGCTTTAGCCAGCCCGCTGCTGGATGTCTCCATCAACGGGTCAAAGGCGGTTCTCTTCAATGTGATCGGCAGCACCAGCCTCAGCCTGTTCGAGGTGAACGAGGCGGCTGATGTTATCCGGCAGGCAGTGGACCCGGAAGCCAATATAATTTTCGGTGTCGCCCACGATCCGGAAATGGATAACGATGTCCGGATTACTCTTATCGCCACCGGATTTGTAGCCAAGCTCGGGCTGACCGGAGCCGCTCAGGAGGATGAACTGACTCAGCTTCTCAAAGGCATTAAGAGCGAAGATGAACTGGACGTTCCTTCTTTCCTGCGTCGCCCCATGGTCAGTCACCGGCGTCAGGCGATAACGCCGGCAATGAAACCGGTGCATGCGCCACTGATGACTCCGGCATCCGGACTAGATAAGCTGTTGTAGTGAGCAGCGTCATATAGGCGTCGTGTAGATCGGAAAGTGGATACTCCCGGCGGAGAGAGAAAGGAAGGCGAAAAGGACCATCCGTTTCCACATCGGGGAACGGGTGTGTGATAGATTATGCGCAGGAGCAAATTGGCGTGGCTTCAAGCGGAGTAGTTGGTTACTATAGTGGAAAAAGCAAAAACCACAACGGCCTCAAATTTGCTTATTGTCCCTACTGCAGTAAGAAGGGGCTGTACAAAGTAGCTCGCAGATATGAGCGTTGTCGCTGTTGTGGATTGCACCGCACGCTATTGCCGGGGCAGGACTTCTGATTGTCTGAATCTCTGGGAATAGAACAGTTGCCGGCCCATAACCGGAGGGCCGTGTTTGCGTTTTATTGACAATTATATCCACAGTATTTATCCTAATTATGTGACGTCGATGACTCAGCGAGTTTTGAATTTATCATTGTTCCGTATTTGGAATGCGAGTAATTGCTGGTAAAGCGAAAGGGCACCAGTTGAGAGCGCCCAGGGGAACTGGCACCCGTCCCGCAACAGATTTGGTCAAGGGAGCGATTTTTTCCATTCTGGAGAATATAACTGACGATTGGTCACAAGTGCTCGACCTGTTTTCCGGCAGCGGGCAGCTTGGCATAGAGGCATTAAGCCGCGGTGCCGGATGGGTTGATTTTGTTGAAAAGAAACCGCATTGTTGTGCTATAATAAAACAGAATCTGGAGAAAACGGATTTATTAAATCAGGCGCATGTTTATTGCTGCAATGTCACCAAGGCAATTGCCTTTCTGGACGGGGAGTACAATATTATTCTGATGGACCCTCCTTATTCTAATTCATCAATCGGAAATCTGATAACGCAATTAGCCGAATCCGAGCTGGTCGGTGCTAGCTCAGTAGTCGTGGTGACACATTCATCTCTACTTCCTTTTAATTCCACTTATGGTGCTCTGAGACTCCTTAAGGAGCACCGTCATGGAGATAGCTGTATTGCTGTGTTCCGCAAGGGAGGCATATTATGACCATAGCCGTTTATCCGGGGACCTTTGACCCCATTACCAACGGCCACCTGGATATTGTGAAACGGGCTGCCCGGTTGTTTGACCGCATAGTAATGGGAGTGTACGAAAAATCAAACAAGCACCTTATCTTTACCATTGAGGAACGGGTGGAATCGGCCAGGCTGGCGGTCGCCAGTATACCAAACGTAGAGGTAAAATCATTCAGCGGGTTGACGGTTGATTTTGTCAGGGCTGAAGGAGCCAGGGTAATGATACGTGGTCTGAGGATGAATGCCGATTTTGAAAAAGAGTTTGAGATGGCATTGATGAACCGTAAACTGGCACCAGACCTGGACCTGCTCTGCTTGATGGCAAGCCAGGAATATCAGTTTCTCAGTTCCAGCCTCTTAAAAGAGGTAGCTCGCCTGAATGGCAATATCAGCGACCTTGTGCCAGAGCACGTGGCTGAAGCTCTAAGAAAGAAGGTTCACGGTACAATGTAATTGATGAATTGGCTGTCCAGCGCTTTCAACGCAAATACGACATTTTGGTAGAAAAGGAGGTAGATGTATGGCGTTCCAGATTACGGAGGAGTGCATAAGCTGTGGAGCATGTGAACCGGAGTGCCCGAACCAGGCAATCAGTGAAGGAGAAACCATCTACGTGATTGACCCCGGTAAATGCACTGAATGTGTCGGCTCCTATGATTCCTCGCGATGTGCTGAGGTCTGCCCGGTTGATGCCTGTGTGGCTGATCCGGCTCATAAGGAAAGCCGCGAACAGCTTCTGGAAAAGTGGCAGAAGCTGCATCCGGGAGAAACGCCGTCAGGCGCCTAATTGTAGCCTGACGTAAAGTCTCATAAGTCAATTTCAGATAACAGGTAGGGGCTACGGTACCGTAGCCCCTATGTCTAAATATCTGTTTTCTGCGGCAGATAATTTTATCTTATTGGAAAAAAGAACGCACTGAGCCGAATTCTCCGGGCAGCAGTGCCAGCACCATAGGGAAGCGGTCTAAAAGAAAGGTAGCCAGCGCCGATTCCGCAATTGGGTCAGATATGCCCAGGAATTTGGTCCACATGGCCAGCAGGGCGCCGCAGAGTATGGAGCCCATTATCAAGCCAAGAAGTGCCCCACCAAGTCGATTCACCCAGCCCAGCAGTATGATTGAGGCCAGCCACTTCAGAACGCCGGCTATTATACCGGCGACAAGCACCACCGCAATGAGAATTGCGGCGAAGGCAACCACTTTAGCCAGTGTCTCCTGGGGGATGAAGGTGAGCCTGTCTGCCAGGGCAACGTAAAAGCGCCCGGCCAGAAGGACGCCAACAATTACGCCAGCGAGTGTTAACACGGCCTTGATGATGCCGATTTTAAGGCCAATCAACGTGGCGATGCCGATTATCACGATAACTGCGATATCAAGCCAGCTCATGGTTTTATTAAACCTTTATCCTTGTCGCTCTCCATCTGGTTGCTTGATTATACATTATTATCATTGATAATGCAGTGCGTCAATAGGGTTGAGTCGAGCGGCTCTCAATGCCGGGTACAGGCCGGAGGCAAGACCGATGAATAGCGAAACCGAGAAGGCCAGTATTATGATATCGATGGAAACTGCTGAAGCCAGCTTGAAACCGCCGATGTCTACCTGTGAAATCGCCCAGGCTAGAAGCCAGCCGCCGGTGATACCGATGCCGCCGCCGGCAAAACCCATCGTTGCTGCCTCGATGAGGAACTGAAGCAGGATATCGCGCCGCTTGGCTCCCACCGCTTTGCGTATGCCGATTTCCCGCGTTCGCTCCGTGACCGAGACGAGCATGATATTCATGATGCCGATGCTGCCCACCAGGAGTGAGATGCTGGCAATGGCTCCCAGGACGATGGAGAATACCCCCGTTACCTGGCCGACGATTTCCATTACCTGTTCCTGGCTGACCACGGCGAAATCGTCTTTATCATCACCCTTTATATTGTGCCGCCGGCGCAGGATGGATTCAATTTCCTCAGTGATCGCCTCCCTGTTTTCCTCGTCGGTTATCTGGAAGCTTATTGAGGCAACGGCATCCTGGCCGGTGGCGGTCTGCTGGGGAAATAAGCGCGCCTGGTAGGTGGTGATGGGTACAATCACGACATCGTCAAAGCTGACGCCAAACATCGCGCCGCCTTTAGGTTCAAGTACCCCGATAACCGTAAAGCGCTGTTTTTTTAGCTTTACCTGTTCACCGATCGCATCATCGTCGCCGAACAGGTCTTCGGCCACCAAACTGCCCAGCACGACCACGTTGGCCCGCTGTGCCACGTGATGGTCGGTAAAAAACTGTCCGGACGCTACCGAATATTTCATAACATCCAGATATACGGGAGTGGCGCCGTGGAGCAGGCCGCTCTTGGTTTCACTGCCAGCCGTTACGGTGATGAAATTCTCATTTACCGGGACAATATTATCGACACCCTGGACGTTCTCCAGGGCGCGGGCGTCATCCATGGTCAGAGAGGGTGCGGCATATGCCGGGGACATGGAAAAACCTCCTTCCACCTCTGGATTTACGGGCATTATCGAAAGCACATCGGTACCCAATTCTTCATAGGCGGAGGCAATAGTAGCCTCGGCGCCCCTGGCCACTGACATGAGCGTGATAACTGAGCCGACACCAATGATGATGCCGAGCATGGTCAGCGAAGACCGCAGCTTGTTAGCAAATAGCGATCTGATGGCAATGACAATAGAATCTATTAACTTCACTTATAGCTCCTGATGTTTAGTTGGTATTAGTTACCGATATCACCAATGTCTTTCCGTTTGGTTATCGTTTTATCATTGTGCGTAACTTTTTCATCACTGGTAATCTTGCCATCCAGCAGACGTATTATGCGCTGGGTCTGCGTGGCCACGTCCATCTCATGCGTGACCAGAATCACGGTAATCCCTTCCTGGTGAAGCTGGCAGAAAATGCGGATAATCTCCGTGGTGGCGGCGCTGTCCAAATTTCCCGTAGGCTCATCCGCCAGAATGAGTGACGGGTTATTCACCAGTGCCCGGGCGATGGCCACGCGCTGTTGCTCGCCACCGGACAGTTCGGTGGGTTTATGGGTCGCCCGTTCCCCCAGCCCGACCCTTTCCAGTGCCTCCATGCTGCGTTTGCGCCGCTGCCCGCCGTTGCCGTAGAGGAGGGGCAGCTCCACGTTGGATAGGGCTGAGGCGCGTGGTAAAAGGTTGAACGTCTGGAAGACGAAGCCGATTTTCTTGTTTCTCAACTCGGCAAGACTGTTATCATTGAGCTGGCTGACATCCGTGCCTTCCAGCATATATTTACCTATGGTGGGCTTGTCCAGGAAGCCGATGATGTTCATCAGCGTTGACTTGCCGGAACCGGAGGCACCGATGATGGCCACCATCTCCCCCTGTTTGATGGTCAGGTCTATTCCCCGGAGAGCCGGAACCTCGACCTTGCCCATGCGATAGATTTTGGCGATATTATCAAGCTCAATCATCTGGTGCTCCTGTCTTATCAATTATAAATAATGTATCCGGCATAACCTGTCCATATGGCTATCAGCGTTTTCTGGCGGCAAGGATTGTCTCTCCAGCCTCCAGGCCGCTGATGATTTCGGTATTGAAATCGTCACTGACGCCTATTTCAACCGGTTTTGCTACCAGGTCATCATCAACGACCACATAGACCACTGGATTACCATCTTCGTCCTTGTTGACGGCGCGGTCCGGTATCAGCAGGACATCAGTGCGACTGTCCAGAACGATGTCGGCCTCGGCGCTCATGCCGACCCTGACGCCCGATTTCTCCGGGACATCAAGCTCAATTTTAACGTTGTAGACGATAACGCCGCCGACCTCGATCGGTAACGGGTAGATGGTGGTGACCATACCGTCTAACTCCGCGTCGGACAGCGCGTCAAAGGTTATAATCACCTTCTGTCCCACCTCCACCTGAGGGATATCGATTTCATCCACTTCCACTACCAGTTCCATACTGGTGGGGTCAATCAGGTTTATTATCTGTTTAGGAGCCATCGTTGGCGACGGTATCATATCGCCTTCTTTGGCGGTGACGCTGGCCACTATGCCGTCGAAGGGGGCAGTGATGACCGCCTCTCTCAGGTCTTTCTTCGCCTGTTCCAGGGACTGCCGGGCCAGCGACACTGACTGCTTGGCCTGCTCAACGGCGGCTTTCGCTGCGTCCACACTCAGTTCCTTCAGGGCGATGTCCTCATTCAGATCATTCAGGTTTTTCTGGGCCTGGGCCTCGGCCAGTTCCAGGGCTTCCAGCTGCAGCCTGGCGATGGCCACCTCCTCGGTGTCATGGGCGTTTCTCTTGGCGTCCAGTACGGCCTCAGCTGCGTCCAGTCTTGCCTGTGCATAGATTATGGTATCATCTGGCAGGTTTCGCTGCAGCGCGTACTGCAGAAATGCCTCGGCGTTATCCACGTCTTTTTGCGCCGTTTCAATATCTGGCCAGGTGTATATGTCCTGGGTCTCATCAAGGTTAAGCTTGGCCGACCTCACGTCTATCTGGGCGTTGAATAAGGCAAGCCCCAGCGCATCTTCCTGGTCCAGAACATTATCAAGTGCATTTTCAGCGGTTTTCTGGCTCAGCTCTGCCTGGATGAGCACTACCTCGGCCTGGGTAAGTGCGTATTCGGCCTGGTCCCTGGCGAGTTCCAGGGTGTCAGCATCAAGCTCTGCCAGAATTTCACCCTTGGCAACCCGGTCGCCTTTCTCAAAATATATCGTAGCGATGCGACCACCACTGCTGAAGCTCAGGTTCGCATCCTCTGATGTCTCTATATTGCCACTGCCGCTGATGGTGACTAGCAGGTCTCCCCGTTCCACCTCAACATATTGTTCCCCATCCTCTTCACCATCCCCCAGGGGATTGCAGGCAGTAAGTGCGGTTAAGATTATCAGAAGTAAAAAGGCGGTGATGATTCGTAATTTTTTCATTCTATGCCTCCCGAAATAATACATGATACATGGCTATCGGCTTTGTTTTACCGTTTGCAGGTCCTTCTGGTGTTCTTTTTCCCATCTTTCCAGCAGGGCAGGGAACTCCTGTTCCAGAAAGGTATATACATTAAGCATCTCCTTCAACCATTTGCTGTTAGCGGTGGTTTTCTCACCAAGCAGCCCAAGTCCGCGTTCGGCAAGCTGCCGGAACATTATGATTTCGCCGGTGAGTCCGCGGCCTATCATATGTTGCCAGGTGTCAGAGCGCAGGCGGAAGTAGTCATGCCTGACACCGGGCAGGCTAATGCGTTCAATCAGGCCGTGCTGAATGAGAAGGCGAGTCGTGGTGCTGATGGAACCCTTGCTGGCTGTTAAAGCATTGGTAAGTTGTTCCATTGATTGGTGGGGTGGGTCGGAGACAAGAAGCCAGCCCAGAATGCGTCCCGCCATGCGGGGCAACCCGGTCTGCTCGAAAGCAATGCCGACTTCTTCAGCAAATTCCTTTGCCTTACTAACTGATATTGTTTTCACTAAACTTCACCACGGTTTTCAATTATTTTAAAACATTATAAACGATATAATATGTTTTGTCAATACTGAACAAAGTAATTTTTAAAATACTCATGAAAATTTAACGGAAATGTTTCGGTGGCATAGATGTTAGCGCCGATTATTTGCCGAGTTCTTTGGACCGGTGGTACGCAGCGGCGACTGCCTCAGAGACCAGCTCGTTGAAGTTTCCGTTTTCAAACTGCTGCAGGGCGGCAGCGGTGGTGCCGCCGGGGGAGGTTACCATGCGGCGCAGTTCAGCAGGGGGTTTGCCGGATTTTTTCAGCAGTTGCCCGGAGCCAATCATGGTCTGAAGCACCAGTTCCTGTGCTGTGTCCTCGGCCATCCCGATGCGGACCGCAGCCTCGATAAGGCATTCGACAAAGAGGAAAAAGTAGGCCGGGCCACTGCCGCTCACTGCGGTGGCGATATCAAGATATCCTTCATCAGCCATAAAGATTTCCCGGCCCATGGTGCTCAGGATGGCCTTGGCCTGCTCTTTCTGCGTTTCGGTTACTTCTGGAGTGGCGGTCCAGACGCTGATTCCCTCTCCAATCTGGGCGGGCGTGTTGGGCATTACCCGTACCACTTGACGATGTTCAAGGCCTTTACATAATGTATCTATTCTGGCGCCGGCTATAATGGAAAGAACAAGCTGACC
>CBFDCY010000020.1:0-11499 GCA_965603425.1 uncultured Dehalococcoidia bacterium
TGGGCGGATTGCTGGCTTCCTGCCAGCCGGCTGTGGAAACTGAGGTCGCAGCCCAAGCGGAAGGCCTGTGCAATTTACCCATACCGGAGACTAAGACAATGAACACAACAGAAGATGAACCTGTTACTCTGAAAGAATACGGCATCCCGCCCATTGATGCGGCGGCACCAGGCCAGACAATGACGGCTACCTTCTCACTTGGCTGATTCTGGGGCCCTGACTCCCGGTTCGGGAGTCTGCCCGGCGTGATAAGGACGAGAGTCGGCTACGCGGGAGGCAGCAAAGACAACCCCACTTACTATAGCCTTGGCGACCACACGGAGACGGTCCAGATCGACTACGACCCCAATCGCATCACCTACGAGGAGCTGCTCGATGTCTTCTGGAACAGCCATAATGCGGCGAGGCCGTCCCTTTCTGTACAGTACAAGTCAGTAATCTTCTATCACGATGAAGACCAGAAGCGTCTGGCACTTGAGTCGAAGTCACGCCATGAAGCAGAACAGAATATCACCATCCTCACCGAGGTCATACCGTATACAGGGTTCTATCTCGCCGAGGACTATCATCAAAAATACTACCTGACTAACGTTCCCGACCTTGTAAAGGAATTAACCGCCGTGTACCCTGATGCCAATGACTTCGTAAATTCCACGGCCGTGGCCCGCGTCAACGGCTACGTTGGCCGCAACAGGAACATCGAAAACCTGAAACAGGAGATAGACAGCTACGGCCTTTCCCCGGCAGCGCAGCAACGGCTGCTGGCAATGGCTGCTCCGGAAGACAAATAATCCCCTCTCCTTTTCTCCTTCTGCTCCGCCCCTTTGACACTCCAATAAGCCAATGATATGATTTATACAGGAGGGGCGGTCTTAATGGCCAATATTGACCTCTACTTCGCACTTCTCGTCATTTGTTTGCTGTTCTCCGCATTCTTCTCCAGCTCGGAAACGGCCTTTGTTTCCTTGCAGAGAATAAGGGTTCAGCATCTGGTTGAAAACAATGCCCGGGGCGCGAAACGCGTTGCCCGTATGATTGCACGCCCGGAGAAGCTGCTCTCCACCGTCCTTTTCGGCAACACGCTGGCCAACACTGCCGCCGCTGCCATAGCGACGGCGCTGGCCATTAATTTCTGGGGCGAGCGGGGACTAATCTATGCCACACTCGGACTCACCGCTTTCCTGCTTATCTTCGCGGAGACAACACCCAAGACAGTTGCTGTCCAGCATGCGGAGAGACTGGCCATATTTTTCGCCCGCCCTCTGGCATTCTTCTCCTGGCTCTTTACACCATTTGTCATCGTCCTCAGCCGGATTTCCATTGGCTTAACCAAGCTGTTTGGCGGGAGCACCGCCTCGCTGTCACTGGCTCGTCCGGAGGAAATCCGCACCATGATTACCCTTGGCGAAAGGGAGGGCACAATGGAGGAAGCCGAGGCTGAGATGCTGCACAAGGTTTTCGACTTCGGCGACCGGCCCGTCCGCGAGGTCATGGTGCCCCGACCCGAAGTCGTCGCTATCGAGCAGGGTGCCATTATTGCCGACTTTCTAGTACTCTATGCAGAATCTCCACTCTCCCGCTTCCCCGTCTACCAGGAAAACATGGATAACGTGCTCGGCATCCTCTCCGTCAAGGACGTGCTAATGGCCGAAGCCAAAAACACCATTAACAACGAAAGCACCATTGATGAACTGGTCCGGCCAGCTTACTTCGCCCCGGAGACCAAGCGCATCAACGAGCTCTTCGCCGAAATGCGTGATAAGAACTTCCGCATGTGCGTTGTCGTCGACGAGTACGGCGGCACCGCCGGTATCGTCAGCCTGACACGGCTGGTCGAGGAAATCGTCGGCCCGGTGGGTGATGAGCTGGCGGAAGTGGAGAAGGACTTTGAGGTCATCAACGAGTACACGTTCCAGGTCGACGGCGGCATGCGCATCGAGGAAGTGAATGAAGAGATGGAGCTTGACCTGCCCGAAGGTGACTATGAGACGGTAGCCGGTTTTGTCCTGCACCTGCTGGGGCATATCCCGAAGCAGAACGAGCAATTGCGATACAAAGGCCTGAAGCTGGTTATCACCGAGATGCGCGGACGGAAAATCGAAAAAATCCTGCTCACCAAGGAAAAGGCAGGTGCTAAAAGCCAGCCTGACCCGGTGGAATAGAAACGGGAGTCCGGTAAATAACGAGATACAAAAACTATGTATCGTTTGCGCATAAAATACCGTCGGGGCGAAGAAGTAAAATACATTTCCCATCTTGATATCATGCGTCTCTGGCAGAGAGCCTTAAACCGTGCCGGCATACCGCTTGCTTATTCCGAAGGATTTCACCCCCACCCCAAAATTTCTCTGGCGGCGCCGCTCGCCATCGGCGTCACCAGCCGGGCGGAACTGATGGATATTACCCTGACCAGGCAGGTCTCGCCGCATTTCTTCACGGCAGCGGTAACCCGGCAATTGCCCGCTGGCTTTGAAATTCTTCAGGTCGTCCCCATTGCCGAGACCCTGTCCTCGCTGCAGTCGCAGGTTCGCTTCGCGGAATACAATGTGGAGCTGGCAACGGATAAGAAACAGCCGGAGCTAGCGTCCACCATTGCTTCTCTCCTCTCCCTTGAGAATCTTCCCTGGCAGCACCAGCGAGACACCGGCCTGCGACATTACGACCTCAGGGCACTAATCGATGATATATGGCTGCTTAACTATCAGGGCGGCCTCTGCAACATCGGGATGAGGCTGCGCTGCGACAGCGGTGGTTCAGGCAGGCCCGAACAGGTGTCCGCCGCCCTGGGGTTCACGGAACCCCCAAAATCAGTCCACCGCACGAAGCTCATCCTCAATTCGAATTAAGTTACCGGTGGCATCAATGAAACAAATGCGTACGGTCGATTTACCCGGGCTGGCTTTTAAGTTCATCACGGAACACCGCCTGATACCGGAGGGGGGTAAAGTGGTGGCGGCGGTCTCAGGTGGTCCCGACTCGGTCTGCCTCCTGCACATTTTACTCGGGCTGCGGGATAAACTGGGTGTCGCGCTGCACGTTGCCCACCTCAATCACCAGCTGCGCGGTGACGAGTCTGACGCTGATGCCAGCTACGTAACCAGCCTGGCGCAAAGGCTGGGTCTGCCGGCCACCGTGGAAAAGCGAGATGTGAAAGCCTACCAGAAAAGCAAGCGCCTCTCTATGGAAGAGGCGGCACGCGAAGTGCGTTATAATTTCCTGGCTGATGTTGCCAGAGCTACCGGAGCCGATGCCGTGGCGGTAGGGCATACCCTTGACGACCATATCGAAACCATCCTGATGCATTTAATTCGGGGCAGCGGCACGCGGGGGCTGCGAGGGCTGCAGCCATCCAGCCAGTGGCATTCCGGAAAAGCTGCCCTGAACGTAATCCGGCCATTGCTGGAGGTGAGCCGGGAGGAGACAGTCGCCTACTGCCACCGCCACCGGCTTAAACCGTGCCTTGATACTTCAAATCTTTCCCTGTCACCGCTGAGGAATAGAATCCGGCAGCAGCTTATCCCTCTCCTCCAGAGCTATAACCCGCAGGTAGGTGATGCCCTGCTCCGCACCGCCCGCATTGCCTCCGATGACCTCGCTGCTCTGGAAGAAGTCGCCCTTGAATTGGGCGGCAACATCGTTACCGAACAGGAAAGAACGGTGATTCTGAACCGGAAGCGTTTTATCAAGCTGCCACCTGCCCTGCAGCGCCACCTGCTTCGAGCCGCCATGGAAAAGCTGATTGGCAATCTTATGGATATCGAGAGTCGACATATCGAAGAAGTCATGACCTCACTGCACAAGCCAGCAGGGAAAATCATCACCCTGCCCGATGGCCTGGTCTTCGTCATCGAGTATGACCGCTATCTTCTGGGCAGTGACCCCGCCGCCTTATCGCCTTTCCCGGATATAACAAAAGAACACGATTTACAGATACCGGGAACGACGGTGCTGCCGGGCTGGCAGGTCATAGCCAATATCATTGACCGAAAGCAGGTTGCAGACGATGGCGACAGCTATACCGCCTGTTTTGACCTTGACCGGACAGGGGATAAACTGACCGTACGCCCGCGCCGCCCCGGTGACCGCTTTCAACCTCTGGGTATGAGCCAGCCCAAGAAACTGAACGAGTTCATGATTGACAGCAAAATACCCCGGGCCTGGCGGAGGCGAGTACCGATTGTCTGCTCACCCGAACAGATTATCTGGGTAGCCGGCTGGCGCATTGATGAACGGGGTAAGGTAACCGAAAGCACTAAAAAGGTTCTGCGTTTAGAATTCGTAAGGGCTTGATTTCCTGCCACCGGGTACAAAATTAGTCATTGCTCAGGGGGTGAGGTAGAGAAAGAATCCGCTTATTTCGGCTTTTTCCCCTGTACCTTGATGCTGGCCACGGAATTCTCAGTCTCTTTTATCCTGGCTTCCGTTAAATCAAGCTCCTTAACGATTCCCTGTACCATCGGGTCAGCGGATACGCAGTCAATGGGGAAAATGGCCTCATCCAGTACGTTCACCTCCTGAAAACCCGATTTCTTTATCGTATCCAGGTATTCATCTTTCATCAAAGCGCCGGAAATGCAGCCCACATATGCCGCTACGGAGTTTCTGATAAAATCAGGGAGTTCCTTCAGTAAAACGATGTCCGATACCATCAGCCGGCCACCCGGTTTAAGCACACGGAACGCCTCGCCAAAAACCCTCTCTTTATCCGGCGAGAGGTTAATCACGCAGTTTGAGATGATAACATCGACGGAGTTATCCGCTGCCGGGAGGCTTTCGATTTCACCCAGCCGGAACTCAACGTTCTGGTAGCCACCCTTCTCCGCATTTTCCCTGGCTTTTTCAATCATCTCCGGCGTCATATCGACACCGATGACTCTCCCGTTTTCACCAACCTTATTGGCCGCCAGGAAACAGTCGAAGCCGGCACCCGAGCCGAGGTCCAGAACCGTTTCTCCTTCGACCAGAGATGCCAGGGCGGTTGGGTTGCCGCAGCCGAGTCCCAGATTGGCACCATCCGGTACCGAGTCGATTTCCTCCTCCGCATAGCCCACGGACTTACTCACGGACCTTACCGTACTGCCGCCTCCGCAGCAGCAAGATTTTGCCGGGGTACAGCAGGAACTCCCGGTTTTAACCCTCGAAGCATAGCCTTCCCTGACCATTTTATTTATTTCTGTTTCTTTCATTTTAAACTCCTCACGATTAATCTACGATGTCTTTCACCATTGGCCCAAGCGTGCCTTTTATGGTCTCGTTAAAATAGGCCGCCTTCACCAGGAAAATGCAGCACACTTTCCCGCCCGACTCTTTGCTTATTACCATAAATTTATCGCCCGCTTCTATTGCCGCTTTCTCCCTCACTTCTTTCGGGAGTACTATCTGTCCCCTGGCGTCAATGGAGACCAGCGCATCCACCTGACACTGGCAACCAGGCATATCTTTTGTCATGGCTACACCTCAAAAAAGCTTTCATCATATTTAACTGATAATTCAGTATATACTGATTTTTCTGTTTTGTCAAATATCAGCCAAGCAGATTAATACAAAGAGGTATGAAGTCGTTCAGCATGCGAAATAAATTCCGAGGTATCTGTGGAAAATTTAGCGCGCCTTCTCTGTCTCTAATGACGGAAATGTCTTTCGCCGGTGAACACCATGGCGATATTGTGCTTGTCGGCCGCCTTGATGGAGTCCTCATCCCTGATTGAGCCGCCGGGCTGGATGATGGCGGTGACGCCACCCTCCGCCGCCGCCTCCACCACGTCGGGGAAGGGGAACATGGCGTCAGAGGCGAGCACACTGCCCTTTGTCTTATCCCCTGCCTTCTCCCTGGCTAGCTGGGCGCTGACGATTCGACTCGGCTGCCCGGCGCCCATGCCGACGAGTGTTTTGTCCCTGGCCAGCACAATGGCGTTGGATTTTACATGCTTGACCGCACGCCAGGCAAAAAGCAGGTCGCTTGCTTCGGCTTCGGTCGGCGCACGACTGGTCACTGTCTTAAGAGCAACCCCGTCCTCGGCCAGAGAGTCCGAACCCTGGACGAGGAAACCTCCCCGCACGCGCCGGACATCCAGATAGCCTTCATGGGAAACGCCGTAAGACGGCGGCAGCGTCGCCTTCAGGATTCTCAGGTCCTTTTTGCGCTTCAGAACTTCAAGTGCTTTCGCCTCGTATTCCGGCGCAATGACGATTTCGTAAAAGGTCGGGCTTATTTCCTCCGCCGTAGCCAGGTCAACGGCCCTATTCACGGCCACGATGCCTCCGAAGGCGGCCACGGGGTCGCCGCTGAGTGCCCGTCGGTATGCTTCGGCGAGATTATCGTGGCTGGCCAGCCCGCAGGGATTCGTGTGCTTGATAATGGCCACGGTGGGCGCGGCAAAGTCAACGACCGCACCCCAGGCGGCATCGGCATCCAGAATATTATTATAGGACAATTCCTTGCCATGAAGCTGCTCCGCCCGGGTGATGCCACTATCACGGCTCCCCCCGACGACCTGCTCGGCATAGAAGGCCGCCATCTGGTGCGGGTTCTCTCCGTAGCGAAGCCCGTAGCGCTTCTTCATGGCAACGGTCATATCATCGGGGAAGCCTTCCTCGCCCTGCCTCAGGTATTGGGCGATGGCGGTATCGTACATGGCAACGTGCTGAAATGCCTTCTGCGCCAGCCTTTTGCGTTCTTCCAGAGGCAGAGCGCCCCTGCCAAGCTTTTCCAGTATTATGTTATAGTCCGCCGGGTCAACGACGACGATGACGCCGGGAAAGTTCTTGGCCGCCGCCCTTATCATAGTCGGACCGCCGATATCAATGTTTTCCAGCGCCTCTTCCAGGGCAACCCCCTCTTTGGCCACCGTCTGCACAAACGGGTAGAGGTTGACCGCCACCAGGTCGATAGGTTCAATCTTGTTTTTGGTAAGTTCATCCATGTGTGCCGGGATATCCCGCCTGGCGAGCAGGCCGCCGTGCACCATCGGGTGCAGTGTTTTCACACGGCCGTCAAGAATCTCGGGAAATCCGGTTATATCGGATATGCTCTTCACCGGCACTCCGGCTTCCGTCATTGCCTTCTTGGTACCGCCGGTGCTGAATATTTCAAAGCTCAATTGGGCTAAACCTCTGGCGAAATCAGTAACACCATTCTTATCCGAGACGCTGATAATGGCTCGCATCAATAATCCTCCAGCATATTTCCTATTTCACCCCGGCCAGCTTTCCCTGCACCTTCTCACCGGTCAACTCTCGAATGGCGTCGCTGGCAATCCAGCGGGCGCTTTTGGAGTCGATTTGTTTAATCTCTCCGGCGGTTTTTACCGCCATTTCATTCAGGTTCAGGTTGCGCTTGCCAATCTGTCGCAATGCCCAGTTGACCGCTTTTTTCACGAAGTTGCGTTCGTCAGTGGCGTATTTTTTCAAAAGCGGCAGAAATTTAATGAATGCCCGGTCGTCCGCTTTTTTATCGTGCACCGCCAGACAAGCCATCAGGACAAAACCCGCCCGCCGCACAAATTCCTCCTCCCGTTCACACCACGCCACCACCTTCTGGTAGGCGACCGGGGTACGGTCGAAAAGGTTGCTGCAGCACTGGTCACACACGTCCCAGGAATCAAAATCCTTCACCCAGCTTTCCATCTGCTCCTCGGTGACCATATCGGAACGGTCAATAAAGCAGGCGAGCAGCCTCGCTTCATGGATGCCGGATGCCCAGAGCTCCAGCGCCAGCTCATGGTCTCTGCCTGCCTCCCTGGCCATCTTCCTTAAAACAGGGACGGATACTCCGTAGGTATTCGTCGGATTAATGCCAAACCGCGCCATTCCCGCCACATTTTTGGTATTGGCCAGCGATTTTATTCTTTCTATAATCTCGCTGTACTGCATTACTCTCTGCTCTCACCGCTCAGGTTCAATTAATGAGAACCCGGTCCGAACCCTCCTGCTTCACCACCTCGCCAATCACTTTTGCTTCCGGTAATTTCCCGATAAGTCCTGAAACATCACCGGGCGCGCAGACGATTGCCATGCCAACGCCCATATTGAACACGCGGTACATCTCAGCCGCGTCAACGTTTCCCCTGTCTTGAATCAGCTGGAATACCGGGGGCACCGTCCATGACTCTTTTTTCAGGCGGACGCCCAGACCCTCCGGCAGCACACGGGGTATATTATCAACCAAGCCGCCGCCGGTGATGTGCGCCATTCCCTTAATCTGAGGCAACAATGGCTTTAACTGATGATAATAGCAGCGGTGCGGCTCGAGGAGCGCTTCACCCAGCGTCCTTCCCAGTTCGGAGAAATGCTTTTTGAAATCGCCAACATCGAATACTTTGCGCACCAGGGAATAGCCATTGGTATGCAGTCCACTGGACGGCAGGCCAATAACCGCGTCGCCGGCTTTTATGGTTATGCCCCTGATTATTTTTTCTTTCTCCACCGCCCCGATTATGAAGCCGGCAAGGTCATAGTCTTCACCGGAATAAAGCCCTGGCATCTCGGCAGTTTCCCCACCGATGAGCGCACAGCCGACCTCCCGACAGGCCTGTGCCAGTCCAGTAGCAATCGCTGCCACCTGCTCCGGCGCCAGTTTGCCCATGGCAATGTAATCCAGAAAGAACAGAGGCTCCGCCCCGCTGGTGAGGATGTCGTTGACACAGTGATTCACCAGGTCGATGCCTATGGTATCGTGTTTGCCCATAGCGGCGGCTATCTTCAACTTGGTGCCGACGCCATCCACGCTGGAAACCAGAACGGGCTGCTCATACCCTTTGAGTTCAAAAAGCCCGCCAAAGAAGCCGATGCCGCTCAATACTTCCGGGCGATGGGTGGTTTTTGCCTGTTTCCCGATTAGCGCCTTGGCTCTGGCAGCAGCATCAATATCAACCCCGGCGGCGGCATATGTGTGTCTGACTGTTTTACTGCCCATAGACAACACCTGATTCAATAATTCGGTGCGTCAAATATGCCAATGTCACAGTTCCAGACCAGATTACAGCAAAAGCGTTTTGCCTTAATAAATTCAATATATTTCGATAACCATCAAGTCGCCAGGCCCAGCCCGGCATATATGGTCTTGAAATCAAGGGCCGCCTGCATTACTTCGGCCAGTTTGTTCAATTTTTTATCCTGATGAAACCTGGTGCTTTCCAGCAGGGCCTCGATATGCTTGATGACCGTGTCTGTGTCGTTCTGAGTCATAATGACGGGGATATTTTTTTCTTCCGCCTTGAAACGGACATAGTCAATTGGCTCCCCGCCACCGCTGATAACGAGGCACCTGGTCGCTGTTTCCAGCGCCGCCATCTGCATATCCGGACGGTCGTGCCTGGCCACCACCGCCTTGTTGGATTTGCGTCCGAAATAGTCCAGCCCGGAATCAACGCACATCGCCCCGGTCATAACGCTTTCCACCAGCGCCATCGATTTTTCCCCGTTATTCAGCGTCTCCCCGTTTATTTTCTCGGCCAGCTCGCCCACCGTAAATGCCAGCAGTGCCCTCTCTTCGGGCAAAGTGCCGAGTATGCGCATTTCTGCCCCGCTGACCCGGGAGGTTAATTCCTCGCAGGCGCTTTTCAGTTCCCGCTTCGGCACCTTGTTTAAGATGAAGCCAAGCAGGTTCTCACCGAAGCCAAGATAGCTGGCAGCGTACTGCGGCGCCGTTTGCCCACCCGCATAGTTCTCCACAACGATTACCCTGGCTTTTAAAGCTTCGGCGATTTCATACGCTGCTTTACTGTCGGCATCGTCCGGCGATGTCCCGCAGTATCCTTCGACAATGACCACATCTTTGTTCTGGGAGACCTCAATGTAAGCCTGCCGGGCCTTATCTGCCAGTGACTTTCCCTCTGCTAATGACGGGCTTAACAGGCCGACTTCCTCCGTTAAGTTCAAAGCCTGCCTGGCAAACCCGGCATCACCTGCCGGGCTGTCCGACGGTTTTTCGCCGACCGACGGTCTGAGATAACCAACTTTCTTTCCTTCGTCCAGCAACTGCCGGCCCAAACCAACGGCAATGGTGGTTTTGCCCGCTGCCGCCTCTGCCGATACTATGAGTAAAGCAACCATATAGCGCGCCTCCCGCTTTCTTGTTCACAACCGAAACATGCCTTTCCATTATAATTGCTTATCCCTCTTTCGTAAAGGGAAAAGCTGTAGCAACGCTTTTCCTCCGTGTCCCCAGGATATATATTTGACATTGCTGGAGTGATATAATGAGGTTAATTAACGAGCGAGGTACGAGTCATGCCCGAGGCAATGCTCTACCAGCAGCTTCCTGATTCAAGAGTGCAATGCAATATCTGCCAGTGGCGCTGCACTATTAACCCAGAAAAGTACGGCGTCTGCCGCATGTACCAGAATCGCCACGGCGTTTTATATAACCTGAACTACGCCAAGGCGTCATCGGTGGCGGCCGACCCGATAGAGAAGAAACCCCTTTTTCATTTTTACCCCGGTTCACTTGCCTTCTCCATCGGGGGGTGGGGATGCAACTTCCACTGCCAGCACTGCCAGAACTGGGAAATTTCCTGCCCGCCGGACAATGAGCCCTGGCTCCGCTCACAGGATATCCCCCCTCAAACGGCCATCGACCTCACCAGGCGCTACCACTGCCAGGGCATTGCCTGGACCTACAACGAGCCGACCGTCTGGTTTGAGTACACGCTTGACTCAGCCAGGCTGGCCAAAGAAAATAATCTCTACACAGTATACGTAACCAATGGCTATATTACCCCGGAGGCGCTGGACGCCATCGGCCCCTACCTGGACGCATGGCGGGTTGATATCAAAGGTTTCAGCGACTTTTTCTACCGTGACCTGGCCAGAATACGGAACTGGAGAGGCATCCTTGAGGTGGCCAAGCGGGCCAAGGACAGGTGGCAGATGCACATCGAGGTGATTACCAACGTTATCCCCACCCTGAACGATGATGACCAGCAACTTGAGGGTATCGCCCGCTGGATAAAGGACGAGCTGGGTGAACTAACGCCGTGGCATGTTACCCGCTTTTACCCCCACCACCACCTGATGCATCTGCCGGCCACGCCCATCGCCACGTTGGAGCGGGCTTATGACATCGGCCAGAAGGCCGGTTTAAAATTCATCTACGCGGGCAACGTTCCCGGCCACCAGAGCGAGAACACTGTCTGCTATTCCTGCGGCAAGGTTGTCGTGCGGAGGTTCGGCTACGAAGCCGAAATAGTGGGGCTGGATGGCTCCCGATGCCGTTTCTGCGGTGCGGAACTGAACTTCAGAACATAAACAAGGAGAACTAAAATGAGCAGGCAGCCAGTGGTCGCCGGACAGTTTTATCCCTCCTCTGCTTCCCAGCTCAGGACACTGATAGAGAAGATGGTGGACGAGGCAGCGGAGAAAGAGGACGTTATCGGCCTGGTCTCTCCCCACGCCGGGTACGTTTATTCCGGGCCGGTGGCCGGGGCGGTTATCTCCAGAGTCAAATTCAAGGACACCTTCATCATCCTCGGGCCGAACCATACGGGAAGAGGCAAGCCG
>CBFDCY010000021.1:0-11439 GCA_965603425.1 uncultured Dehalococcoidia bacterium
CTCAAAATGTTTTCTTACCACTTATAACACCGATTATAAAACCAATGATTGGAAATAAAAAAACCGTATCTCCATTTCCTACAGATACCAGAAGAAGTGTACTTTTAATCAAAAAGCTCATAGAACAAAGCAAATTCAAAGCAGTGATAGATAGAAAATATCCGCTAGAACAAATTGTCGAGGCGTATAGGTATGTCGAAACAGGGCAAAAAACGGGAAATGTAGTCATAACTTTATAAGGTAAGTCAATTTCCCAGACTTCAAGCCCCACGCCTTGGAAGGGGGTTTGCTTTCACCCCGGGGCAGATATCTAACCGAGCATATTTGACATATCCATAATCCCATAATTACAATGCCTAATGAACTCCACAAGCTGTATTGCGCTATATGCAGCAGCATGGCTTACCACGCGAAGAATAGTACCTGCAGATTCAGAAAGGAGGAATATCGATGAAAGCGGCTGTGGTCAAAGGTAAAGGACTTATTACCTGCGAGGAGGTACCAACGCCATCAGTACAACCGGGGACACTATTGCTGAAGATGAGATACTGCTCTATATGCGGTACTGACCTTGAATATGTCGCCGGCCAGATGCACGGCAACCCTATCCAGCCAGGAGCTATACTCGGTCATGAGTTTGCCGCTGAGGTAGCGGCTATCGGTGAAGGGGTCGATGGGTGGTCAGTTGGCGACCGGGTTACCACCGGTGACTACCTGCTGCCCTGCGGACAGTGCTATTTTTGCCGGCGCCAGCTACATCACCTGTGCCAGGGCAAGGATGTATCGCCACGAACATTGCCCAAAGTGGTCAGAGAATACGCCAACCGCTCCGGGTCAATGGCCGAGTATTTCATCAGGCCGCCGCACGCCGTCCAGAGAGTACCCGATAATGTATCCGACGAGGAAGCGGCACTGGTGGAGCCACTCCGCACAGGAGTCAGCGCCATCAAGACTACCGAACTAAAACCAGGGGAATCAGCGGTTGTCATTGGAGCCGGGAAAATAGGCCTTGGCACAATGCTATGTGCTAAAGCCGCAGGAGCAGCCCCTGTTATTGTCATCGACCCGATTAAGTCCCGTCTGGACAAGGCCCTGGAAATGGGCGCCGACGCGGTTTTTAATCCCGGTGAAGTTGATGTCGTCTCCGAGGTAGTAAAGCTCACGGAGGCTGGCCCGGACAAGGTCATTATCTGTGTCCGGAGCGGAGATGTCTTGAGCCAGGCAGCTGACATGGTCAGACGGGGTGGCACCATAGGCCTGGCTGGATACGGATTAGCAACAGAAATTGACCCCATGGTCTGGTGGAAGAAGCAGGTAAGGTTTCTCACTATAGCTGGTGGCTTCGGCGGGCCCAGCGGGTTGATATATACCTCCATGCGTCTGGTAGCGAGCAAACAGGTTAACGTCAAACCGCTTGTTTCTGAAATTATCCCCCTTGAGGATGTGCAGAGAGCTTTCGATTCTATGTACAGCGGAGAAAATCTGGCTCCCCTATTGAAACCATAAACTTGATGGGGTCATCAGCAAGCTCAATAGCTAAAGTCCGGCACAATCTTCCGCAGTACAATTGAGGAGGCAGGAATGATTAAAAGAATCCAGCATTCCAGTTATACCATCAGCAACCTTGACGAGGCACTTCACTTCTTCTGCGACCTTCTGGGCCTGCAGGCGTCAACCATCCTGGAACCCAGGGGAGAACGCCTGGATAAGCTTTACCAACTTCAGGAGGTTGCCCAGCGGCTTGCGGTTATACGTACTCCCAGCGATGATATCATCCACCTTATCGAGTATCTTTCGCCAAAGGGGGAGCGGATAGACCCCAAACTGTGTAATCCGGGGGTGGCACATCTCGCCTTCGAGGTGGACGATATTCAGAAGACGTACGATGAACTTACCGCTGAAGGGGTGGAGTTCAACCATCCACCTTACTGGGGAGGTCAGAAAATAGAAGATATCAAGGGCTGGGGGGTGTGCTTCCTCAAAGGCCCGGACGGAATTCCCATCGAGTTAATGCAGGCACCAAAACAGGAATATTAGTCGGGGCCATTTTACGCCAGAGGAGGAGCTTCGAAGTGAAACTGGACAGTATGTTTGAAATAAAAAAGCAGGGCTTTTTCACCCTGCTTTTGCTTCTTCCTCTGTTAAGATGTTAAGAATTTAACTGACTTATATTGCTGGTTACGCTTCTTCCTTGACACCCTGCTTCAGGTTACGCTTGATTACGTCCACAACCCCGAGATTATCGTAACGCTCCTGCATGACACGGATGGTCTGTAATACTTTGTAAGTTATGTCGCCCTGTGTCCGCTCCAGTTCTTCGAGTCGTTTTTCAATTTCGGTTAATACCGGCTGCAGCCAGCCGGAAGCAGCATAAAACTGCTGCGCCTTGTCCAGGTCTTCGGTGAGGACTACCATTTTCTGTTCCAGTTCAGCCAGCTCCTGCTCCTTCTGCCGGAGTGACTCGGCAAACTCAGCTCTCTGCGATTCGCTTGCTTCCAATTTGCTACGGACAGCGCTGGCGGCCATTTTGACCTGCTTGTTTTCTTTCTCCAGCTCAAAATGCGCGGTCTGCAGGCAATTGATACAGTAAATGGATTTACTCTTGTCCAGTTCCGTACCACACTGAGAGCAGGTGAGTGGCTGTACTTTGGTTTGTTTGACGGAACGGCATTCCTTGCAGCGGGTGGGCAGCTTGAAACCTTTTAGCTCGTAGAACTCCTGCTCAGCCTTGGTCAGGATGAATTCACTGCCACACTGCCGACAATTTAACTGGATACCAGCTTCTTTGACCATTTGAAGCCCCCCTTTGTCTTCAGCTTCCGGGTTTCAAACCAGACTGACAGTTTGGGTACCAGCATTTTTCTACTCTCCAGCCAGTAACCATAATATACCATAGAATATTCCGTTTTGCACTACTTAAATTTAAAATCGAAAAAATTATTTATCTCTTATTGATATACGAGAAAAACGTCTCGATTGCCCTATTTGGCAGCATTCTCCCGAACGTAATCCATGTCCATCGTCACGCCAAGTCCGGGACGGTCCGGAATATCAAGATAACCGTCTTTCATAACAAACTGTTCCTGCGTTACCTTATCACGAAAGGGGTGCGGGGAGCGGTCATACTCAAAAAATGGCTCCGCCGGGAAGCGGCGTTCGGGGAAGTTGGGCAGGGCGGCAAATAGCTGCAGGGCAGACGCCAGCCCCACATTTGTCCCCCAGACATGCGGAATAACCGGCACGTTCCAGGCACTGGCCAGCGCCAGGATTCGCATCATCTCGGTAAACCCGCCGGCGGCACAAAGGTCGGGCTGCAGGATATCCACGGCACGCCGGGTAATAAGCTCACGGAAACCGAAACGGGTATACTCGCACTCGCCTCCGGTAATGAGGATGTTGGAATTCTGTTTCACTTCCACGTAGCCGTCAATATCCTCCGGCGGCACCGGTTCCTCCAGCCAGTAGACATTATAGGCCTCCATCCTGCGGGCCAGACGGATTGCCTCGGCGGCATTGTAAGCATGGTTGGCATCAACCATCAGCATTGTTTCATCGCCGATGGCTTCCCTCACCGCACGCACATATTCCATATCGGTGTCAATGCCGTAGCCTACCTTGAGCTTCATCGCCGAAAAGCCGCTTTTCTTGTAGCCAAGAGCCTCTTCCACGAGCGCATCTTTAATGCTGGGCACATGTTGAGGTTCATAAAGACCGGTAGCATAGACACGGGCGCGGTGGCGATAGGCCCCGCCCAGTAGCTTATAGACCGGCACGCCCAGCGCTTTCCCCTTGATATCCCAGAGGGCGACGTCTATGGCGCTGAGGGCAGCGATGGGCAGGCCTTTCTGCCCCTGGTCTCTGGTCCGGTTGTAGAGGAAGTCCCATATAACAATGCTCTGGAAAGGATCTGCCCCGATGAGCAGAGGGGCATAGCCATCCTGTATCATCGCGGCGGTTATAGTTGACGGCCCACCGACGAAAAACGCTTCCCCCACCCCTTCAATCCCCTCATCGGTGGTAATGACGCAAATGGCCGTCTGACGCCTATCGGTCACCCACAGCGACCAGCCAAAAGCCTGGTCGCCAAGCAGTCCTTCCAGCACATAGGTTTTGACGCCGGTTATCTTCATCTTTTTTTCCCGCCTATTTTTTGGCTGCGTTACGCGCTTTTGCCACAACCTCCCTTGCACCGCGCATGAGGAGGAAGTCATCAGCATCAACAGTATTGTATATGAACCCCTTCTTCACCGCCCATTCAACGTTATCCGATATAGCGAACATGCCCGCCGGTTTGTTATGCTTGGCCGCGGCTTCCAAGACCTTGTCAAACGCCGCCTTATATTTTGGGGCGTCCCAGTCCGGCGGTACGCCGATGCCAAGGCTTACCGAGAGGTCCCAGGGGCCGATATAGCAGGCATCTATGCCGGGCACGGAAAGAATCTCATCCAGGTTGTCCAGTGCCTCCTGCGTCTCTATCTGAACAGTGACCAGAACCTCATCATTGGCTGTCTTGAAGTAGTCAGGGTCAAACATGCCGGCGCGCCTTGGCCCCCAACCCCGGATACCTAGCGGTGGGTATTTGCAATAACTCACCGCTTTCTCGGCATCTTCCCTGGAATTCACCCAGGGGATGAGCACGCCGTAGGCGCCGATATCCAGCACCCGCTTGATGACCACCGGGTCATTCCACTGCGGCCGCACTATGGGCACACAGCCGCTGCCGTTCATCGCCTGCATCATACGCTGCAGCGTTTCGTAACCTGTCGTTGTGTGTTCTGTGTCTAGCAGCAGCCAGTCAAACCCCACCCGGGAAAGCCACTCCGTCACATCGGAATGCCCTATCATGATGAATGTCCCGATCACCGCCTCCCCCTTCTTCAGTTTCTCCTTGAGAGGGTTCTTCAATTCAGTACCTCCTGTAAATTTATAACTACAGCCGAAACCGCCACATTGTAGCAGACCTTCTTCAGGCTGTCAAAAAAGCACCACTACATTATCCGTCAATGCAGGCCTGATTTTACCTTGACAAACTTCTCTGCCGTAAAATAATATTGGCCGAAGGGAGGGTACAATGAAAGTCACCGATATGGTAAGCACCCCGCTCTCAATTCCAATCCCGTGGCCCGTTGAAAGCGGAATTATAGCCGATAAAGCTAACCCAGTTATCGTACAGTTGTTCACCGATGAGGGACTGGAAGGCATCGGCCTTACTTTCTGCTGGAAAAACCAGCGGGTGAAATCACTGAAAGCCTGCATTGACGACCTGAAAGAGACCATAGTCGGGCAGGATGTGTTCCGCTGGGCGGAGGCCTGGCAGAAGCTCTGGAATGATACCAGATGGATGGGGCACCAGGGCTATCCAATCTATGCCCTTTCCGCAATCGATACCGCCCTCTGGGACCTGCGGGCGAAAGCCGCTGGCCTGCCGGTAGCCCGTTTGCTCGGTGGCTACCGCGATGAAGCACCCGTCTATGCCAGCCACTTTCTCTTCCTCAATTGGAGCATTGACCAGCTACAAAAAGATGCCGCCTCTCTTGTGGAGCAGGGTTTTCACGCCATGAAAATGAATATGGGTAAAAACTCCTGTAAGGTCGAACTGGAAAGACTCAAGGCGGTCAGGGAGGCAGTCGGGGATGATATAGACATACTGGTTGATGTCAACTGGGCATGGACATTGCCTCAGGCGATTCAAATGGGGCGTGAGCTTGAAAAATACAATGTGTACTGGCTGGAAGACCCGTTAAGCAGCGATGACCCCGCGGACTGGGCATTGGTTACCGGCGCTCTGGATATGCGGGTTGCGGGCGGTGAGACGCTCACCAGCAAGCACGATTTCCGCCGCGTGTTTGAGCATAAAGCACTGGACGTCCTGATGCCAGACCTGCAACGCGTTGGTGGCGTCACCGAGTGGATGAAAGTGGCCACGATGGCAGAGGCATGGCACCTGCCCGTGGCCAGCCATGTCTTTCACGAGTTTTCCGCCCATCTGGTGGCCGCCATCCCGAATGGCCTGATTGTGGAATACATGCCCTGGTGGGATTATCTATATAAAGAACCGCTGCAGCTTCAAAACGGCTGCCTCAAGATACCGGATAAACCTGGATTCGGGCTGGAGCTAAATCCAGAGATGGTAAAGAAATACGCGCTGAAATAGCATTAAAACTGGCTTACAAAGGAGGTAGTAACTTGCCGAACATCGGTTTCATTGGCGCTGGACCGGTCGGCACTGCATTCGCGGTCAACCTGTCGCAGCGCGGTTATCCGGTCATCGGTATCTTTGATGTCGTCAGGGAGGCAGCACAGCGATTTGCCAACGATGTACCCGGTTGCCAGGTCTATGAAAAAGCCCAGGAGCTGGCTGACAGTGCCGACATGGTCTTTGTCACTACGCCGGATGATATCATCCCCAGGGTTGCCGCCGAAGTTACGTGGCGCGCCGGACAATCGGCGGTTCACTGCAGCGGAGCCAGCACGGTACATTCTTTAGAGCATGCCACAGAGCAGGGGGCCATGGTGGGCTCCATTCATCCCTGCCAGACATTCGCCGGCAGGGAGCAGGCCATCGCCAACCTGCCCGGTTCCACCTTCGCCATCGAAGCCGAGGGGCCAATTAAAAAAATCCTCACTGAAATCGCCAAAGCGCTTGACGGCGACTGGGTCTACCTTACCTCCGATGATAAAGCCCTCTACCACGCCGCTGCCTGTATTGCCTGCAACTACTTCTACACGCTGGTGAGCACCGCCACCGACCTCTGGCAGAACTTCGGCAAGACATCTGAGGAGGCGACCAAAGCCTACATCCCGCTCCTGCAGGGCTCGGTGAACAACATTGCCAAAATGGGTTTCCCGGGCTGCCTTACCGGGCCTATCGCCCGCGGAGACGTCAAGACGATTCAGCGGCATCTCGCTGCGCTGGAGAAATCTGCCCCTGATATATTACCCCTCTACCGGGAACTGGGGCTCAAGACCATACCAATCGGCATCGCCAAAGGCACCCTCAGCGAAAGCAACGCGGAAGAGCTGCGCGCCCTGCTTGAGGGGCCATAGCCATAAATACAACCTCGTAGTTTCAATTTAGAAAAGGGGGGAACAATGAAGGTAACCGGCGTAAAAACGTATCTCTATCACGGACATTTTAACTGGCTGCTGGTCAAGCTGGAGACGGACGAAGGCATCGAAGGCTGGGGCGAGGCAACCACCCAGTCAGCCGAAAGGGCCACACAGGCCCATGTCCATACCATCGGCGAGCATTACTTAATGGGCAAAGACCCGCGGCAGATAGAGCTCCACGTCAGCACCCTGATGCGTAACAGCTACTGGAAGCCGTCATTCGTGATATACAGCGCCATCAGCGGCCTGGAGATGGCTATGTGGGACATCCTCGGCAAAAGCCTTAACGTGCCTGTCTATACCCTGCTCGGTGGCGCCTGCAATTCGCGACTCAAGATGTACCATAACGGGTGGTGGTTCGGTGCCAAATCATACGATGACTACGCGCGGCTGGCCAAAGACATGGCAGACAAAGGCGCCAAGGCATTGAAATTCGACCCGATGCAGGGGATGGACACCTTCATCGATACCACGGAGTTCAACCGGACGGTCGATACCATAAAGCTAGTCAGGGAAGCTGTCGGCGATGAGGTTGAACTGATGATAGACGTGCATGGCCGGCTAAGCCCGGACAACTCTATCCGGCTGGCAAAGGCAGTGGAACCTTACCGCCCTTACTGGTGGGAAGAACCCATACCCACCGATGCCAGCCTGGACGACCTGGCCCTGGTCGCCCGGTCAATCAATATACCGGTAGTTGCCGGCGAGCGCATCTACACCCGCTGGGGCTTTCGCGACCTGTTTGAGAAACGGGCGGCGTCGATTATAAACCCGGACATTGCGCACGAGGGCGGCATACTGGAGACAAAAAAAATCGCTGACATGGCCCACGCTTACTACGTGAGCGTCAACCCGCACGACGCCAGCGGCCCGGTACTCACCGCCGCCAGCATACAGTTGGAAGCGGCCATCCCGAACTTCCACATCCACGAATTTTTCTCCATTGACATTCCTTTCTATGAAGAGGTGCTCAGGGAAAAGTTCCCGGTAATAACAGATAACAATTACATAGAGTTGCCGACCAAGCCCGGGTTGGGCATTGAGATTGACGAGGCAGCACTCAGCAAACGGCCCTACAAATATGTAGACCTGGGTGCCTTCTGGGCAACCCATGACGATTGGCGCGAGGCTACCGACCGTAAGTGAAAAGCCTGAAGCCTTGAATTTAGAACGATGAAACTTCAGACGCTTAAAATATGGTTTCTGGTCGCTATAACGCCCGTTTTTATGGCGATTTTCGCCCGCATGGTCTGGGAATTGGTAGCCAACTTCTCCACCAGCGGCCTGATTATGTCAATTATGGTCATCACCGCGCTTCTCGGTGTGTGTACCCTCATGTTCTACCTCATCCTCAAGCCGAACATGAAAACACTAAACAGCCTCCCCATCTGGATTGCCGGCGCGGTGATGACCACCGGCGGTGTGATTGGTGCCGTCATCCATTTAGTGCGCTTCCTTCCGTCACCAGAGTGCGAACTGCCCTGGAGCCTGGTTATCGCGCTGCTCTACTTTACCGCCCTGCTCAATGCCTACTTTATACTGCTCTGGCATATCTGGTCACTCTGGAAAAAGAAACACCGGAAAGGATAAATAATGGACCGGGAGAGATTCGAGTGGCTTGTGGCCAAAGCCATCGACGACCTGCCCGACGAGTTCCGCGAACGCATGGATAACATCGACGTCGTGGTGCAGGGCGAGCCGACGTTCCGCCAGCTGACCGACGCCGGCCTGAAGCGCAGCGAAACGCTGCTGGGGCTTTATGAGGGTGTGCCTCTGACCAGGCGAAGCCGCGCCTACGGCATGGTACCGCCGGACAAGATAACCATCTTCCAGCACCCAATTGAGTCCAGATGCCGCAGCGAGACCCAGATCCAGCAGGAAATACAGCGGGTGGTGATACATGAAATCGCGCACCACTTCGGCATCAGTGACGCCAGGCTGAGACATCTGGAGAGAAGGCGAAAACACCTTTAAGGTCTCGCCGCTAGGTCTTTGACCATATATTCGCCCAGCGAGCGATATCCTGATTCGGTACGGTAGTACTCGCGGGCGCCAACCCCGCTCAGCACCAGCATCTGCTTCGCCTGAAACTCCTCTTCCGCGATTCGCTCCGCCTCCCGCAGGAGCGCCCGGCCTATGCCTTTATGCTGCGCGGCATCCGGTCGCTGCCCGGCCAGCGGCACCTCGGGGCCGAAAATATGCAGCTCCCTGATTATGGCCATCCTGCCACTACATTCCGGCCCCAGGACTACCGCCGGTTTATCCTGAATCCGCAGCCGCAGCAGGCCGAAAAGCGTTTCCGTTTCATCTTCGAAAGAGAGGAAAACCTCCCGACCGCTGGATGCCTCATAGTCCAGTCGTTTCAGATGGGGTTCACCTATCTCCCAGCCATCCCTCGCCCGGTGCCCGTATTCACGACAGCGGATGCACTTGCACTCCAGCCCACGCGCCTGCAAACGCTCTCTCAGCAGGCCCCGCAGAGAGTCCTTCAGACCACCGGTTATAAACTGTGGCGGTATGTCACGCAGCACGCGGGAAATCCTGACGTAGCCGGGCACAATCGCCTTTATATCCACCAGCAGATTGACCATGGTATCGAAATCATACGGCTGATAGCGCCCTTCCTGATGCCATTTCTCCAGATCGGTCCCCTCCACGACCATCGTCGGGTACAGCTTCAGCCCGTCCGGCCGGAATCTGGCGTCTTCAAATAGCTTCCTGGATAGCTCAAGGTCTATCTCAGGAGTTGAGCCGGGCAGCCCGGGCATCCAGTGATAGTACACTTTGAAACCGTGTTCCTTGAGCAGGGAAGTAGCCCGAATCACGTCCTCCACCTGATGCCCTCTCCGGACCAGGCGGTAAATATCGTCGCTCAGTGTCTGCACGCCAAGCTCCACCCGCGTGGCGCCAAAATCGAGCATGCGCTCAATCTCTTCCTGGCGGCACCAGTCGGGCCTCGTCTCAATACACAATCCGGTACAGCGGTGCCCGGCAGTCTCGTTGAGCTTCTTGGCCTCCTCCAGCGTCGCCGACTCCCGCTCATTCATAGCGTCATAGCAACCCTTGATGAACTCATACTGATATTCCAGCGGTTGCGCCAGAAAAGTGCCGCCCATGATGATAAGCTCCACTTTATCAGTGGGATGGCCCATTTCCCCGAGCACGCGCAACCTCACCGCCACCTGCTGGGAAGGATTGTAATCGTACCGCCTGGCCCGGAGGACGGCCGGCGATTCCGGCGTATAGCTGCGCGGCGTATTGGCGAAAGTCGGGCAGTAAAGGCACTGCCCCGGACATTTGATAGGCCGGGTCATCACCGCCACCGGCGTCACCCCGGATATTGTCCTGGCGAGTTTTTTCATCTTTGCCCTGCTATAATATAGTATCAATTTCAGTTTATCAGATTTGCACTGATGGCAACAGTTAAGGACGTATTCAACCAGATTGCGCCGAGCTGGTATAACTTCAGGCACCGGTCAATCTTCAAACGCGAACTGGAGGGCCTGGCAGAGCGGTGGGAAGGAGGCCGGCTGCTCAACCTGGGCTGCGCCCACGGCCCCGATTTCCTGCCCTTCAAACGTGACTTTGAGCTTTACGGCGTGGACGTAGCTACGGAAATGCTCCGTTTTGCCCGGAAGTATTCGCAAAAATTCGACTTCGAGGTGCACCTGGCCGCTGCCGACGTCCGCTTCCTGCCTTATCCAGACAATACGTTTGACCACGCAATTGTGGTCGCTACGTATCACCATGTCAAAGGTAAGGCTGATAAGCTGGCAGCAGTGCAGGAACTAAAACGCGTGCTGAAGCCCGGCGGCGAAGCCCTGGTTACCGTCTGGAACCGCTGGCAGCCGAGGTTCTGGTTCAAAGGCAGGGAAGTTGCGGTGCCGTGGCGGACCAGAGAGAAGACCCTTTACCGGTATTACTACCTGTTCTCTTACTGTGAACTGGAAAAGCTGGTCCGTGAAGTCGGTCTGCAGGTGCTCAGGGCTTTTCCAGAACATGGCTACCGGTTCCCGATAAAATATTTTTCCAGAAATATCTGCCTTCTGTTGAGAAAGACTTAAACAATACCCTAAAAAGGTGTAAGATAGAAATATGCTAGTAAAAATCAAATGTCCCGCCTGCCAGACCGAGGGCAGTTTGTCGCTCATCGAGTCAAACTATGAGGGCCCGTACAAGTGCTGGAAGTGCCGGGAATTCTTCACCATTACGCTGAAAAACAATAAACTCACGTCGTGCGAACCCCTCACCGAAGAGGAGTTTCAAAAGCAGCAGGAAATCAGGGCCCTCCAGGAAAAGTTCAACCGGCAGTTTCCCGGAAGACAGGAT
>CBFDCY010000022.1:0-11294 GCA_965603425.1 uncultured Dehalococcoidia bacterium
GAAATGGAATCGTACGTGAAAGAGGGGTTCACCGCCGTTAAGATGAAGATAGGGCGCGTCAGCCAGGCCGAAGACGTGGCCAGGATAAAGGCGGTCAGGGAGGCAATCGGCCCGAATATCGACCTGCTCGTCGACGGTAATAACGTCTACACCTCTTATGAAGCGATAAAGATGGCCCGCAAGATGGAAGCATATGACGTCTTCTGGTTTGAGGAGCCGGTGCCGGCGGAAGACATCGAGGGGAGTGCCAGGGTTGCTCACGCCATTGATATGCCACTGGCCGCCGGTGAGAACGAGTTCACCCGCTACGGATTCCGCGACCTCATCATCAACCAGGCACTTGATATCGCCCAGCCCGATACCACCTGGTGCGGCGGCATCACCGAGGCGAGAAAAATCGCCGCCATGGCCAGCGCCTGGAACATCGCGTGCGTGCCCCATTCCTTCTCCTCGGCAATCGCGCTGATGTCCAACCTGCATTTCAGCGCCTCGATACCGAACAGCATGTTCCAGGAATTTGACCGCAATTACAATCCACTGCGCGAAGAGCTGCTGACGGAACCGGTTAGAATTAACAAAGACGGCTACATTGACCTGCCGGATAAGCCGGGACTGGGCGTGGAACTGAACGAATCAACAGTTAAAAAATACCGGGTGGACTAAAAAAGCTAACTCCATTCACCGGCGTTGGACTTCGGCCATACCCTTGCCATTTCGCCAGCCAGGAGCTTATGTTCCGGTTTTTTCAGACCCGGGTCTATCTGAAAAAGCTGGACGGCCTCGCTGCGGGCCAGCTCCAGAATCTTGACGTCGGAAAGTTTGGCCATGCGCAAATCGGGCAGACCGCTCTGGCGCGTGCCGAAGAACTCGCCCGGACCACGTAACTTCAGGTCCTCTTCCGCCAGGACGAAGCCATCCTGAACATTCTCGATAATATCCAGGCGCGCCCGTCCCACCTCAGACGGGTTCTCGGCGAGCAGCATGCAGTAGCTCTGTTCCTGCCCCCGCCCGACGCGACCACGAAACTGGTGCAACTGCGAAAGGCCAAAGCGGTCGGCGCTCTCGATGAGCATCACGGTGGCGTTGGGAATGTCAATGCCGACCTCTACCACCGGAGTTGAGACCAGAATATCCAGCTTCCGAGCACGGAAGCGCTGCATTACCTCATCCTTATCCTCGCCTGACAGCCGCCCGTGAAGCAGGCCGAGTTTTAAATCGGCAAAGACCTCTCGGGACAGTCTTTCGTATTCCACCACCGCTGCCTGGGCAGCCACCGCCTCCGATTCTTCAATGAGCGGACAGACGATGAACGCCTGATGACCGGCGGCCACCTGTTTGCGTATGAAATTATAGGCGCTTTCCCGCTGCGACGGCCTGAGCCATTTCGTCTTTACCACCTGCCTTCCCGGCGGCAGCTCATCGATAACGGAGAGATCGAGGTCGCCGTACAGGGTCAGCGCCAGGGTGCGAGGGATGGGCGTGGCCGTCATCACCAGCATGTGGGGACGGAACCCCTTCTTTCGCAGCGCCGAACGCTGGGTTACCCCGAAGCGGTGTTGCTCATCGACCACCGCCAGCCCCATCTTGCGGAAATCAACCCCTTTCTGAATGAGGGCGTGCGTGCCGATAGCGATATCTATGTCTCCATCCACAATGCGCTTTTGCAGCTCCTGTTTCTGGGACGGTGTGATATCACCGATGAGCAGCGCCACCGTAATGGGGCGGGATAGCAATCCGGAAAATCGGCTCAGATAGGGCGTCTCCTCTTCCTGACTCCCCGCCCTGGAGAGAAGCTGGCAGAGCGTGGCATAATGTTGCTCGGCGAGAATCTCGGTAGGAGCCATGAAAGCTCCCTGGTAGCCGTTGGCGACGGCCATTAACAGCGCCACGGTGGCCACCACCGTTTTACCACTCCCCACCTCACCCTGCAACAGCCGGGACATCGGCTTGGGCTTCTGCAAGTCGTTCATCATCTCTTCCAGCACCCGCTGCTGCGCCGCCGTGAGCTTGAAGGGCAGTGATTGAATGAAGCTATTGCTAAGCTCCCAATCAATGGCAAAGGCGCTGTCCGGCTGGGTCTCCTGCCAGTCATGTTTGCGGCTCACCACACCGAGCTGCAGGACGAAAAGCTCGTCAAATGCCAGGCGCGTCCTGGCCCTGTCCTTCGCCATCTCATCTTCAGGGTAGTGCGCCTGACTGATTGCCTGCGGCAGTTCCAGCAGGTCGCAGCGCTCTCTTAAATACGGTGGCAGGAAATCCTCCACCTGCCACGCCCACAGGTCGACGACATCCTTCATCAACTTTCTTACCTGGCGGGGGTAAAGGCCCTGCGTCAGTGAATAGACGGGAACGAGCCGGCCAGTATGAACCAGGTCCTTGTCCTCGACAAGCTCCCACTCCGGAGACTCGAAGACGTATTGTCCTTTGAACAGGCTTACCCGACCGCTGAGGACAACGCGCACATTGGTCGCAAATCTTTTGGCCAGGTAAGGCTGGTTGAACCACACCACCCGCATATTCCCCGTCTCATCACCGACAATAGCTTCCGTTCCCTGCCTGTAGCCCAGACGGGCGACCTTTGCCTGCCACACATTGGCCATTATGGTCTGCTCATCGCCCTCGGTGAGCTGCGAGACGTGCTTTATCTGGCTGTAGTCAAGATGGCGGTGGGGGAAGAAATAGAGCAGGTCACGTATCGTCTTCACTCCAAGTTTGCCGAATTTGGTCGCCAGCGTGGTGCTGATACCTTTGACCACGGTTACTGGCGAATCCAGACCGTAGTCGCCAACCGGTGCCGCCGATGATTTAACCGTCTTTACCCTTTTCGCTTTGGACGGAGATGGCGTCTTCGCCGGCGGTTTAGCTCCAACAGGGGCACTGTCATTTATTTCAGCCACCAGGTTGAGCAAACTGTCCACCCATTCCCGGCGCTGCTGCGTGGACAGAGAAGCGTAATCCTTTTTTGCCACGAGCTGCTGGAAACGGTTCAGAAGACGACGTTGTGGAATGGCTTCCGCAATCTGGCCCGCCCGGTTCTCCAGAAATCGGCCCAAGCCACCCATGACCGCCGTATTATCGTATCCTTTTTTCTGCTCCAGCTCCAGAATTTTATACAGAGGTTCAAAATCGGCCGCCACCTTATTCTCCACCTGTCCAGGCTCCCGGTGTCATTTATCCCCCATCACCGCCACCAGCAGCAGTCCGGGGCCGGTGTGCGTACCGATAACCGGAGTTGTCCTCGTCCGGTAAATACGCTCTCTGGGAAATATGTTGCCCAGCCTGTCTACCAGTGCATCGGCATCTTCCGAACAGGCGGCTTCTTCCACTGCCAGCTCATCGATGTTCCTGTAGCCGGCCACAAACTGATACAGATGCTCAACTGCTTTGGCTCTGGAACGAGTCCTCCCCGCCGGCTCCACCAGACCATCTTTCATGGTAATGACAGGATTTATCTTAAGCGCTGCCCCCAGGAGTGCCTGGGCAGCCCCTATGCGCCCACCCCTCCTCAGATATTCCAGCGTGTCAAAGGCAGCCCTCATATCCACGCGAGGAATATTACGACGTACAATGGTCATGATTTCATTCAGCTTAGCTCCAGCCTGGGCGGCTCTGGCGGCGGCAATGACCAGAAATCCCTGTGCCATGACCGCCCATTCGGAATCGATTACCTCAACGCGGCATTCCCGCTTCATCAGGCCAATGCTCTGCACGGCCACATCGTAGGTGCCGCTGAGCTTGGAAGAAAGTATGACCGTCAGAATTTCGTCCGTTTCTTCGGCCAGTTTATCATAGGCAGTGCTAAAGGCTGCGGGCGACGGCACAGAAGTCACCGGCATGGTCTTGCTGCTCGTAAGCTCCTGGTAAAACTGCTCGGTGGTCAGGTCAATGCCGTCACGGTACACCTTCTCGCCAAAGCGGACATTGAGCGGAATGACGGTAATCCCCAGTTCCTCGACCACCTGAGGCGGCAGGTCAGCGACACTGTCGGTGACAACCTTTACGGGCATTTATACCTATTCGGCCTCCAGGACAGTTAACGCAAGGGCATTGGGACCGGCATGTGTACCCAATACCGGGCTAACTATTGACCGATAGATGCGTTCTTTGGGTAAAATCGAGCTGAGGCGCTCAACCAACCCATCTGCCTCAGCAGGTGTGGTGGCATGCTCCACTGCCAGTGCCTCAATCTTGGGAAAGCCGGGCACAAAATTATACAGATAGTCCAAACCCGCCGCGGGAGACCTTACCCTGGTCAGAGGAGCCATCTCGCCATCTTTTATGGTAAGTATCGGCTTTATCGACAACATTGCGCCCATCAACCCCTGTGCCTTACCGATGCGCCCCCCCTTGGCCAGATATTTGAGAGTGTCAAAATATATAACAAGATGTGAGCGGGGTATGGCTTTGCGCACCAGGTCAGACAGCTTATCAAGGTCTGCACCAGCCTTGGCCGCCTTGGCCGCTTCAATAACTATCAACCCCAGACTCATGGCCACTTTTCTTGAGTCAATGACTTCAATCCGGCACTTATCCTCTATCATACTCTTGGCCTGCATTGCCGACTGATAGGTACCGCTGAGCACGCCGGAGACAACAATAACCAGAATCTCATCAGTTTCCTTAGCCAGCTTCTTGTAGACATTGAGGAAATCACCCGGCGAAGGCTGCGTTGTCGTCGGGAGGATATCACCATGAACCAGTTTATGGTAGAACTCGTCAGTAGTTATCTCAACCCTATCCCGGTAGACCTCTTTGCCAAAACGTACATAGAGTGGTACTACCGTAACCTCCAGTTCCTGGGCCAAGTCATCGGTAATATCAGATAGGCTATCAGTAACGATTTTAACTGCCATATCTTAGACCCCCGCTCCTTATTCAATGGAAATAATATAGTTATAGTGCGGCTGCCCACCCCTCACCACCTCTATCTGCAGCTGTGGATATCGGCTGCGAATATCACCCGCTACCTGCTCCGCTTCAGTCGACTTAGTATCCGCGCCGTAATAGATAGTGATTACCTCAATTTTACCCAGATCCAGCTTGGATAGCATCTTGTTGAGCACCTCAAGACCGCTCTCCCCCACCGAGACCAGGTCGCCATCTAGGAAGCCAATCGGCTGCTTCTTTTTAATTTTCAGGTCGCCCAGCTTGGCCGAGCGTACAGCACGGCATATCTCAATTGTTTTCACCGCCGCTACGGCTCTGGTCATTATCTGGATATTTGATTCCATGTTTGCTTCGTAATCAAAGGCTAGCAACGCCGCCACCCCCTGCGGGATGGTTGTCGTGGGAACCACCTCAATCTTCTTTTCGGTCAGGGACTGCACCTGGTTGGCGGTGGCCACAATGTTCTTGTTATTGGGCAGGATTATGGCTTTATCCGAGGCGGCTTTCTCAACCGCCTGTAGCAGGTCTTTGGTACTCGGGTTCATCGTCTGCCCGCCGGGAACGATAACCGTTACCCCGAGGCTGGTGAAAACGTCGGACAGTCCGTCCCCGGCGACAACCGCCACAATGGCGGTGTCCACCGCCGGGCCCCTGTCCTTCTGCATTTCCAGATAATCATGGTGCTGTTCGTCCATGTTCCGGATGGAAACCTGATGCAGGGTGCCGAGACCGCTGGCAAAGGAGATAATGTCACCGGGCTCAATGGTATGAATATGAATCCTGGCCGCTGAGTCATCACCGACCACAATAAGCGATTCGCCTTTCTTTTCCAGCTTCTTGCGTATCTTGTCCGTATCCAGCTCCTCACCCTTGACGAGAAACTCGGTGCAGTATCCATAGGGTACCTCATCAGCGGCTATCATCTGCGGCAACTTGGTGGCGTGCAAATCGGTGACAATAATCTGCGGCTTGCGGAACCGCATCTGCTCCATCTCACCCCTGAGGTAGCGCAAAGCACCATCGAAAATGGTGTGCAGCCCCTGCCCACCGGCGTCAACCACGCCGGCCTGCCGCAGCACATCGAGGAGGTTTGGGGTGTTGGCCACCGATTCACCGGCGGCGTTGACCGCCGTTTCCATGGTAACTATCATATCCCCACCATTGCCCGCCGCTTCCGCCTGCACGGCGGCGGCGATATCTTTGATTACGGTCAACATCGTCCCTTCTACCGGATTGCTGATGCCTTTGTACGCCATTGCCGACGATTCCTGCAAAGCACCGGCCAGGTCAGTCGCGCTGAAGGATTCCTTTTCCGACAGGCCCTGTGCCAGCCCGCGCAGAATCTGGGAGAGAATAACGCCGCTATTGCCCCGCGCCCCCATCAGCGCCCCCTGCGCCATGGCATGGGCCACTGCCGAAGCGCTGTGGTCAGGAGCCCGGTAGGCTTCTTCGATGGTGGAGCGCATGGTGAGCAACATATTAGTCCCGGTGTCACCATCAGGTACCGGGAATACATTCAGGGCATCAATTTCGGCGGAACTTTTCTCCAACCACCCGGTAGCCGCGGCGAACATCTCCCGTAATTCCTGGCCACTGATGGAACTTATTTGCTTCATTTTTGCCATCCTTGTCAAGCCTAGCCTGACTATGCTACCATGTAATAGGTTTCATATTACATCAAGTTTGCCAAACAGTCAAAGGAGCATCTAGATTGAAGTGCGATATATGCGGTAAGACACCTCAGTTCGGTCATAACGTCAGCCATTCCAAACGCCGAACCAACCGTCGGTGGGTACCCAACATACACCCGGCCACGCTGACGATAAACGGTCAGCTCAAACGCCTTAACCTGTGCACCAGATGCCTGCGTACCCAGCATAAAGTGGTGAAAACAGCCTAGTTTTTACTACCTCCTGATTCGCCCCCTCCTTCAACGGAGAGAGGTACTTTCAACTCCCCTGCCCGAGTGCTTTTTTCGCGGCGGCCACTGCCTGCGCCACGCGCTTCGGTGCCGTACCGCCAATGGTGTCTCTCGCGGCCAGGGACGAATCTACGGTAATCGAATAAACATCCTCTCCGAACAATGGGGAAAAACTGCTGTATTCCGCAAAGCTGAGTTCCGGTAACGATTTTCCCTTCTTCACCGCGTAACTTATCAGCCTGCCAACAATCTCATGGGCGCTGCGAAAGGCTTCCCCTTTCCTGACCAAGTAATCTGCCAGGTCGGTCGCCAGAATGTAGCCACGCCCCACGGCCCCGGCGGCACCTTCCGCATTCACTTTCAACGTGGCTATCAGGCCAGTACCTATATCGAGCGATGCCATCAGCGTGTCCACAGTATTAAAAAGACCTTCTTTGTCCTCCTGAAGGTCCCGATTATAAGCGAGAGGTAACGCTTTCATCGTGGTTAGAAAAGCCATCAGATTACCATACACGCGTCCGGTTTTCCCGCGAATCAGTTCGGCCACATCCGGGTTTTTCTTCTGGGGCATTATGCTACTGCCGGTGGCATATGCCTCATCAAGCTCGATAAAATCAAACTCCGCAGACGACCACAGAATAATTTCCTCCGCCAGCCTTGAGAGATGCATCATGCAAGTACTGGCAGCGGCTTCATATTCGAGGACGAAATCTCTATCCGAGACAGCGTCAAGGCTGTTCTGGCTTACCTGGCTAAAGCCAAGCTCACGAGCCAGGAACTCGCGGTCCACGTTATAAGCGACTCCGGCCAGTGCCCCGCTGCCCAGAGGCATAACATCGACATGTTTCCGGCAGCAGCCAAAGCGCCCCGCGTCCCGCTGGAGCATCTCAAAATAGGCCAGAAGGTGGTGTGCCAGTAAAATGGGCTGTGCCGGCTGCAGGTGGGTGTATCCCGGCATTACCACATCCATGCTGGCTTCGGCCAGATTCACCAGGGCACGCTGTAACTCACGAACACTATCTACGGTCTGTGCAACAGCTTTCCTGATATAGAGGCGTAAATCCAGCGCTATCTGGTCGTTCCGGGAGCGGGCAGTGTGGATTTTACCGCCGACCTCGCCTGCTTTCTCGATGAGGCGGGCTTCGATAGCCATGTGGATATCTTCCAATTCGACCTTGAATTTAAATTTGCCCTGCACAAGCTCCTGCTCAATAGACTCAAGTCCCTGAACTATTATCACAGAGTCGGATTTGGAGATGATTCCCTGCCGGGCCAGCATCCTGGCATGGGCAATGCTGCCAGCAATGTCATGCTGGTATAACCTCCAGTCAAAGGGCAGGGATGACGTATATTCAGCGACCTTTTTATCGGCCGCCTTCTGAAAGCGACCTCTGATATGGCTCATATCAGCTCTTTTCCAATCGGCCCGTACCCTGTATCTGAGCCTGAGTTTTTACCGGCAACCCCCAGATGTGGATGAAACCGGCCGCGGCGCTCTGGTCGAAAACATCATCTTTATCATAGGTAGCCAGACCGTAACTGTACAGCGAATAAGGTGATTTCCGCCCCACTACGGTACAGGTGCCCTTGAACAGCTTGAGCCTCACCGTGCCGGTTACATAGCGCTGCGAGGACTGAATACAGGCCGCCAGGTCCTCATGCAACGACGTAAACCACAAACCGTTATAGACCAGGTCAGCGTATTCTATGGCTACTTTCTGCTTGAAACGCATCTGTTCTTTGGACAAGGCCAATGCCTGTAACGACTGATGCGCCTGGAGAAGCACCATAGCCGCCGGTGCCTCGTATATCTCTCTCGACTTAATACCCACCAGACGATTTTCCACAAGGTCTACCCGGCCCACGCCGTGACTTCCGGCCATTTCACTTAGAGCACGAATTAACGTAACGCCGCCCATCTTCTTGCCATCAATGGCAACCGGAACGCCCTGCTCAAAGCCAATTTCCACGTAACCGGGTGTGTCCGGCGCCTCCTTCGGCGATTTTGTCCAGGCGAAGGCATCTTCCGGCGGTTCCACCCACGGGTCCTCGAGGACGCCGCACTCGATACTCCGACCCCAGAGGTTTTCATCTATGGAATAGGGGCTGGAAACGGTGACCGGCACCGGGATATCATATCGCCCGGCGTATTCAATGGTCTCCTCTCTGGTCATGCCCCACTCCCTTGCCGGAGCGATAATCTTGAGGTCTGGAGCGAGCGCGTTCACACTCACCTCGATTCTCACCTGGTCGTTACCTTTGCCGGTAGAGCCGTGAGAAACCGCCACCGCCCCTTCCTCGCGTGCCACATCCACCAGCAGTTTGCCGATGAGCGGTCGGGAGAGGGCCGTCGCCAGCGGGTATTGCCCTTCATAAAGGGCGTCAGCCTTTAGCGCCGGAAAGATGAAGTGGTTGACAAACAGTTCTTTGGAATCAATTACCACTGCCTTAACCGCGCCAACCTTGAGCGCTTTCTCTTTAATCACGGTGAAGTCGCGTTCGTTGCCAACGTCAATGGTCAGGGCAACCACTTCCAGGTCATAGTTCTCCTTGAGCCACCGGATAGCAACCGAAGTATCAAGGCCACCGCTGTATGCCAGCACCACTTTTCCAGACACCGCAAGACCTCCCTCTAGTTATGTGATATTTGCCTATCTGCGCTGAAATTCTCTTCCAAGAAACCGCTTATTTTCAAATTAACATCGGGGTATTGCCAGTTGTAGTCATGCCCGGGCGCCCGCACGAAATAGAAAATGCGACCGGCTTCCTCGTCCTCCGTTAAGGATAAACCAATGAGCGCTTTCAGGCTGGTTATGAGCATGGCCGGGATATTGCCCTGACTAAAGGCATCAGGAACCCTGCCATTTGTATCCAGCACAAGCGTTCTTTCCGGAGCCATCTGCTTGTGCCAGAAAGGCGGCCCGGTCTGAATGCTGTACACCCTGGAATTGTCCTGTAATCTAGCCATCGCTGCATCCGAAATGACGGTACCATTACTCTCACCAGCCATGATGATTATCAGGTCGGGAACATTCCTGGTCAGGAATTCCACCCTCCTAGCCAAGCTTGTAGCTTTGGAGGGATAAACGGCGAATAACTCTACCAGCTCCTTATTTAAACCGCGTATACTTCTGGTCGTACGCTGGTAGTCAAGCATGAGCGAGGAATAGCCCAGGCTGTCCAGTTCCGAGGTAATACCCTGGCAGATTTCACACCACCCCGGGGAACTTTCCAGTATTTTGGTCCCCCAGCCCCCCGGATTGAAGATAACGACGAAATCCTGGTCTTTAACCTCAACATATGCCGCTAGCAGTTGTTTGACGTATTCATCATACTTATCCTGGGAATTGCCATACAGCTCCATGGCCATTGCCCTGGCATCTTCCGCAACCGATTCCGGTATTTCCGAGATATCAGGAAACGCCTCCAGCTTTTCCTGCCCACCAACCAAGGCAGCAAGGCCTATATCAATGTAGGGCACAGCGATAAGGAACATGCCAAGCAGGAGCACCGCGGTCAGGGCCAAAAAGATGCCGAGTTTGCGAAGGTTTACCTTCATTTAATTATTATCTCACAATTTTTCTTTTTCGGGAATACCCCCATTATACCGCCGCCAGAATTTTATCCAGGACATTTACTGCCTCATCCACCTCAGCACTGCCAATGATGAGAGGCGGCATAAAGCGAAGGGCGTTGGGCTTAACCCGGTTGACCAGAAGCCCGTTTTCCAGACAGGCTTTTAACACATCGTCGGCAATCTCACGGTCGAACTCTATGGCCAGGAGCAACCCGCGTCCTCTTACACCGGTGACGAAGTTATATTTACTCTTCAGCTCTTCCAGTCGCCCGATAAAATACTGGCTGACTTTCCTAACGTTTTCCACGACGTTGTTTTCAATGATATATTTCACCGTCGCATAGGCCGCGGCGCAGACCAGCGGGTTGCCGCCGAAGGTTGAGCCGTGCTCGCCGGGGACAAGCACGTTGGCACTATCCTTGACCATAATGGCACCGATTGGCACCCCGCTCCCCATCCCCTTGGCCAGGGTCATGACATCAGGCTCAACACCGTATTGTTCATAGGCAAATAGACTTCCCAACCGGCCAACGCCGGTCTGAATTTCATCAAGGATAAGAAGAATCCCCTTTTCGTTGCACCACTCCCTCACCTTTGCCAGGTAATCATCATCGGGCAGGTTGACCCCACCCTCACCCTGTAACGGCTCCAGAATAACGGCACAGGTCTTATCGGTAGTGGCTGCCTTTATGGCATCGACACTGTTATAATCCACGTTGACAAAGCCGGCGGGGAGGGGCAGAAACGGCTGCTGGTGCTTCACCTGTCCGGAAGCCGCCACCATGCCCAGGGTACGACCGTGGAAAGAGCCCATGGCGCTGATAACTTCATATGCCCCGTCCCGATGGTGACTCCCATAGCGCCGTGCCAGCTTGACCGCCCCTTCATTTGCCTCCGCACCGCTGTTGC
>CBFDCY010000023.1:0-10294 GCA_965603425.1 uncultured Dehalococcoidia bacterium
TACGGACTGGCAACCGCATTCCGGGCGGGTTACGGGAAAGGGAAACCGGTAATCGCCCTGCTGGCGGAATATGATGCGCTGCCAAAGCTCGGACATGCCTGCGGACACAATATCATCGCCACCAGTGCTGTTGGCGCCGGAATAGCAGCCAAGCTGGCAGTGGATGAGTTTGGCGGCACGGTACAGGTGATGGGCACTCCGGGTGAAGAGAGCGGCGGCGGCAAGGTATATATGGTTAAGGGAGGCGCCTTTAAGAGTGTGGATGCGGCTATGATGATCCACCCGGCAGGCCTGAACACAGCGACCACCAAATTCCTCGCTCTCCAGACGCTGAAGGTCGAGTTCTTCGGCAAACCGGCCCACGCCGCTGCCAAACCTGAAGCTGGCATTAATGCGCTGGAAGCCATGCTCATGTCCTATGCCGGTATAAACTCCTTGAGGCAGCATATCAGGGACAGCGCCCGCATCCACGGCATTATCACCGATGGCGGTGATGCACCCAACATCGTGCCTTCTCACACCACCGGTCATTTCATCGTTCGAGCAGTAGAGGACAGCTACCTGGAAGAGCTTAAAGTGAGGGTGCTGAACTGTTTTATCGGTGCCGCTACCGCCACCGGGGCCAAGTTGAAGTACAAATGGGGAGAAACTCGCTATGCCCCGCTGCGTAGCAATTTCGTGCTGGCCCGCATGTTCCGCAAGAACCTGCAATCGCTGGGCAGGCGGGTACATCTCGTTGACCCCAGAATAGGTATTGGCAGCAGTGATATCGGTAATGTCAGCCAGGTGATTCCCAGCATTCACCCGTTAATCGCCATAGACACGGCCAGAGCCGTCACTCATTCCCCTCAATTTGCCGAAAAGGCAGCCTCTGAGGCTGGCATGCGCGGCCTCTTTGATGCCGCCAAGGCGCTGGCGATGACCGTGGTCGACCTGTTAGCGGACCCGGCAGTGCTGGACAAGGCCAGGAAAGAGTTTGAACAGGCTAATAATTCAGGGTAAGAGCGGAGACGTTTTGAGGAAACATAATGATTATTGCCGTTGATGCCGCCGGCGGGGACTACGCGCCTCATGAAATCGTTAAAGGGGCGGTGAAGGCTGTTGACGAATACGAGGTGGAGGTGGCGCTGGTGGGGAAGAAAAAAGTGCTCCACGTGCTGGCGGGCCGTCATCTGAGAAAAAGGGGTATAAGTATTGTTGAAGCCAGCCAGATTATTCAGCCCAGTGAGTCGCCAATAAAAGCCATCCGCAGCAAACCGGACTCATCGATTGTTGTCGGCGTAAACCTGGTAAAAGATGGAAAAGCCGCCGGCTTTATCTCGGCGGGCAATACGGGGGCAATACTTGGTGCCGCGCTGTTTGGGCTGGGAAAAGTGAAGGCCATTGAGCGCCCCGCCATCGCCTGTATCATGGACATCACCCCCTCGACTCCGGTCCTCCTGATTGATGCCGGCGCTAATGTAGAGTGCCGCCCGACCCACCTAGTGCAGTTTGCCGAGATGGGTGCCATTTACAGCCAGCATGTGCTCGGCATCAGCAAGCCGCGGGTCGGCCTGCTCAGCAATGGCACTGAGGAATCCAAAGGAAGCCAGCTGGTTCAGGAAAGTTATAAGCTTCTAAAAAAAGCCAAATATCTGAATTTCATCGGCAACATTGAAGGCCATGATATTTTGAAAGTAACCGCCGATGTGGTCGTTACCGATGGTTTTACCGGAAACATCGTGCTCAAGACAATCGAAGGTATGGGTGACTCATTTCTTGGGTCGATACGACAGATCGGGCACGTCGTTTCCAGCGCCTATCACTTCAGAGGACGTGACCTGCTCCTTGACCTCGGACTCGGCTCGCGGGTCAACCGGATAGACTACCGCGAATACGGAGGGGCGTGCCTGCTGGGTGTGAACGGGAATATCATCATCGCCCACGGGCGCAGCCAGGCCAAGACCATCAAAAACGCCATCGGTATTGCCAAGCATATGGCTGAAGAAAACATAGCAGAAATAATCAAGGAGGAGATTCATGAGCAAGCCAATGGAAGTTAATGACAGCAACTTCGACCAGATGGTGCTACAGTCGAAAACGCCGGTACTGGTCGATTTCTGGGCAGTATGGTGCGGTCCCTGCCGCATGGTGGCACCGGTTGTGGAGGAACTGGCCGGTGAATACGAAGGGAAAGTAACCTTCACCAAGTTAAACGTTGATGAGAACCCGAAAACGTCCAGCCAGTACGGCATTATGAGCATACCGACGCTGCTCATATTCAAGGATGGCGCGCCGGTTTCGAACATCATTGGCTTCAGGCCAAAAGCGGAGCTGAAAAAAAGCATTGATGCTGTCCTTTAAACATTGGGGAAGAAGGAATGATTATTCAGGAGGATGAGGTTGGCAACAAAACGGGAGTACGACGTGGTCATTATCGGGGGTGGTCCGGCGGGGCTCACCGCTGGTATTTATACAGCCCGGGCGAGGCTGAAAAGCCTGCTCCTTGAGAAGGGGGCCACTGGAGGCTGGATTGTCAATGCCGGCGTGGTGGAAAACTACCCCGGATTTCCCGATGGTGTAAATGGTCTGGAGCTGGCCGACGCCATGCAGCAGCAGGCAGTGAAGTTCGGGCTGGAGACTTTAACCGCCGAGGTTACCGGCCTTGAGTTAAATGGCGAGCAAAAGATAGTGAAGACAAGCGAAGGAGACATCGTCGCCAGGGCGGTCATCGTTGCTGGCGGCTCCGACCGGATAACGCTGGGAGTTCCCGGAGAAGAAGAGTTCACCGGTCGGGGCGTGGCCTATTGCGCCGTCTGCGACGGCTATTTCTATCGAGATATCCCGGTGGCGGTGGTGGGGGGTGGCAACGCCGCCATGAACGAGGCACTCGAACTCACCAAGTTCGCCTCCAAGGTTACCCTGATTCACCGCCGAGACGAACTGCGCGCCACCAAGATACTCCAGGAGAGAGCTTTCGCCGAGCCGAAAATAGAATTCCTGTGGAACACGGTGGTCGAGGCCATTGAAGGAGAGGGTACGGTAAAAAACCTCAGGCTGAAAAACGTCAAGACTGGAGAAAAATCCACCCTGGACATATCCGGCATCTTTGTAGCTACTGGTTTCAGGCCAAATACGGGGTACCTGAAAAACGTTGTCGACCTGGCAGAAAATGGCACCATAATCACCAACGAGAAGATGGAGACCAACGTGCCGGGCATTCTCGCCGCCGGTGATATCAGGGCGAATTCAATACGGCAGGTCGCGGCGGCAGTGGGGGACGGCGCGGTGGCGGCGATATATGCGGAGCGGCATATCACTGGCAAATAAAAGATGGCCCTCTCTTGGTGGGCAATTTTGGACTAAAGTATAATGATGGCAAGGAGATAGCGGATGAAAGTCGTTTTTATTGAGGATGTGCCCGATGTGGCTGAGGTCGGGGAAATCAAGGAAGTAGCCGACGGTTACGGACGCAACTACCTTATTCCCAGAAGACTGGCCATACTGGCTGATGCCCGGGCAACGCAGATAGTGGAAGCACAGAAAAAAAGAAAAGCCCAGATTGAGGCGAAGACCGAGGCGGAAATGAGGGAACTGGCCAAACAACTGGAAGGGCTGGATATGGTCATAAAAGCCAAGGCAGGAACTAAAGACCGACTGTACGGCTCCATTACCAATGCCGACATTGCCGAAGAGCTGAGCACAAGCGCCGGACTGGTGATAGACAAACGAAAAATTGAGCTCGAAACACCTATCCACGAGATAGGCAGCTACGAGATACCCATCAGGCTGACCAAAGATATTATCCCCAAGGTCAAGCTCAGCATCATTGAGGAGGAGAAGGTGGAAGGCGAGGATAAGAAAGAGACAAAGCCAAAGGCAAAGAAGAAGACGAAGGCGAAAACGCCAAAGGTAGCAACAGAAGCAGCAGCTGAAACCCGGGAGGAAACGGCGGCGGAAGAAACGAAACCCGAGGGGCAAGAGGAGACGGAGTAAGTGGATAACGAGAAGTTACCCCCTCATGACCTTGATGCCGAGGAAGCTATCATCGGTTCACTGCTCATTGATGGCACGGCAATCTATAAAATAGCCATGGTCTTGAGCCGGGGAGACTTCTACCATGAACGAAACCAGTGGCTGTATGAAGCCTGCCTCGCCCTGTACGAACGCAATGAAGCGATAAACCAGATTACCGTGGCCCAGGAGCTGGCCAGGCGGGACAAACTGGAGGCGGTTGGCGGTGCGGCATTCCTGAGCCATCTGATTTCGGTGTGCCCGACACCGCTGGATATCGAACACTACGCCCAGATTGTCTATCGGCTCTCTGTTATGCGCGGACTGATTGGCGCCGCCGACCAGATTTCCCGTGTCGGCTACGATGCCGGACCGGACGTCGACACCAGCCTCAGTCGAGCGGAGGATATCCTGTTCCGGCTGCGCCACGGACATGGCGAGCGTGACTTCGTTCATATCCGCCAGGTTCTGGACAAGTATTTTGAGGCGGCCCCACCATCTGAAGAAGAAGGCGGCGCTCCCGAGCAGATGCCCTACGTGCTTTCAAATTTCGTCGGCCTGGACGAATTCCTGGGCGGGTTTCAGCGCTCTGACCTGGTTATCGTTGCCGGCCGCCCCAGTATGGGAAAATCAAGTCTGGGCCTCAGCATTGCCCGGAACGTGGCCGTAGAGCAGAAAGCATGCGTGGCTTTCTTTAGCCTGGAAATGTCCAGGGAATCAATCGTCATGCGTTTTCTGGCCAGTGAATCCGGGGTGAATTCGCGGCGGGTCAGGTTCGGGCTTCATACTGAAGACGAGGAAAGACATATTATGGATGCCACCGGCGTCCTTTCCGAAGCGGCCATCTACCTTGACGACTCCCCGCAATTGAGAGTGGTGGAAATGCGCAGCAAGGCCAGACGGCTCCACTTCGAGAGGAGCCTGGACCTGATTGTCGTTGATTACCTGCAGCTGATGCAGGGCGAAGGGCGCGGGGAAAACCGTGTCCAGGAAATCAGCTACATCTCCCGTTCCCTCAAAGCACTATCCAGGGAACTTAATGTGCCGGTAATAGCGATATCACAGCTCAGCCGACAGGTGGAATGGCGCGCCTCACATATTCCGCAACTGGCCGACCTCCGGGAAAGCGGCAGCATTGAGCAGGATGCCGACGTGGTGATATTCATCTACCGCGATGAGTACTATCACACCGAGGAAGAATGGCAGCTGCAGCACCCTGACCGTGAGTACCCGCGGGAAGAGGCCGACATTATCGTGGCTAAAAACCGAAACGGCCCCACCGGTCAGATAAAGCTGCGTTTTCGCCATAATCTGGCCACGTTCTACAATTATGAATACCCGGTAAGTAGCGAAGAGCCGAAGTTGCTATGAGCCAGTTCAGCGGATTTCCAGCCCGAATGGAATTTACTCCCATCCCCAATTATTTCCTGAACGTACTGCTGCCTCAAATAAGCGATAGCCGGGAACTGAAAACAACCCTGCACGTGCTGGCTGCGCTCTACCGAAAGCGGGGTCATCCCCGCTTTGTTACCTGTCAGGAGCTGCTGAATAACGACGGGCTGATGAAAAGCCTGAAGGGAGGGGATGAGGAACCGCAGGAAGCGCTGCGCCAGGCATTGCAAATGGCCAGCCATCGGGGAACCTTCATTCATATTGCCCTGGACAGGGACGGTTCAACTGAAGATATCTATATGCTTAACACCGAAGCGGACCGGAAAACAGCCGCCAGAATCGAAAGCGGCGAGCTCAAAATAAGCGGACTTAAGGCCGCCGAGAAGACTTACATGGAGACGGAAGAGCCGCCAGACATCTTCACGCTGTATGAGCAGAACATCGGCATGCTGACACCGCTCATCGCCGACGAACTAAAAGAGGCGGAGAAACTGTACCCTGAAAGCTGGCTCAGAGACGCCGTCAAGGAAGCGGTGGCACTCAACAAGCGGAACATCCGATATATTATGCGCATTCTGGAACGATGGTCGACCGAAGGGAAGACTGATGGAACATATCAGCGAGTTTCTAAGACAGACCCGGATAAATACATCAAGGGAAAATACGGACACATGGTCCGACGCTGAAGAAACCCCTTCTCCAAGCGCCAACTGCCCCATCTGCAAGGGTGCCGGGGTGGTCCATCCCTTTTTGCCTTCCGGAAAGCCGGATTTCACCCGGGTCGTGCCCTGCCGATGCGTGAAAAAAGAGCTTGATGATGAGCGCCTGGCCCGCCTGAAGCGATACAGCAACCTGGGAACGCTCGCCCAGTTCACCTTCCAGAACCTGGAGCCGCAGGGAAGAAGCGGTAACCCGAAGAACCAGGCACAGTTCCAGCAGGTCTGCGAGGTGACAAAAGCATTCGCCTCCGACCCGAAAGGATGGCTTGTCCTCGTTGGCCCCAGCGGGAGCGGCAAAACGCACCTGGCAGTGGCCCTTGCCAACGAGCGCATCAGCCACGGTTTCCCCGCTTTCTACGTCGCCACCCCCGACCTCCTGGACCACCTGCGTGCCACATTTAGTCCCAACAGCGAAATCCCCTACGATGAGTTCTTCGACCAGGTACGAAACGCCCCGCTGTTAATTATGGACGACTTCGGCCTTCAGGCCAGCACCGCGTGGGCCAGGGAAAAGCTTGACCAGCTGCTGACATATCGCTATAACAGCAAGCTGCCGACGGTGATTGTACCCATTGTTGCCTTGGAGCACCTGGATGACAGGCTGCAGACCCGCCTGACTGACCCTGAATTGAGCAAAGTATGCGTTATTGAAGAGAAGCAGCCCGTGTCTTTCAATTATACCTGGGGGCCGGAATTCGAGCTCCAGAAAAGCATGACCTTCGAAAAATTTGACCAGAGACGGGTTAATCTGCCTCTTGAGCAGCAGGAAAACTTGGCAGAGGCTTATCGTATCGCTTTTGAATTCGCCAAGTCACCTGAAGACTGGATAATGTTTATGGGTGAGTCTGGATGTGGTAAAACACATCTGGCTGCTGCCATCGTAAACTATCGTTATCAGGCCAGCAAGCCCGCACTATTTGTCGTGGTATCTGATTTCCTTGACCACCTGCGCTCGACGTTCAGCCCGGATAGCAAGATATCCTATGACCAGCTTTTTGAAAAGGTTAAAACGGCCCCGCTGTTGGTGCTCGATGACCTTGGCGAGCAGATATCAACCCCTTGGGTTAAGGAAAAATTGTATCAGGTTATTAACTATCGTTATAATGCCAAATTGCCCACCGTGATAACTACGCGCTATGCACCTGATGAAATTGTGGCCAATCTGGAAAGTTCCATTAGCTCACGATTGGTTGACCGTAAAATCAGCAACGCCTTCAATATTACCGTGCCCGACTTCCGGACTGATGCCGCCAGCCAGAAAAGGACTTCCCGCCGCGAGCGGAGAGGGCGCTAAGCCCTGGGCTGTCATGTTCCGATTTTAATGCACAATGAAATTGTGATGCGTTACAGAGAATTCGGACTTCTACCACTTACGAAGTGAGGAGTAATCCGGACAATGAAACAGGGGGAACGTAAAATTGTACGCACCACCACATGGTCGGCGGGGCCCGGCTGTCACGGTGGCTGCGGGGTGCTGGCACATATCGAGGATGGCAAGCTGGTCAAGATAGAGGGCGACCCGGACCATCCCTGGAACCAGGGTCGACTCTGCGCCCGGTGCCTGGCAATGACACAGTATGTTCATCATCCCGACCGATTGACCCGTCCTCTGAAGAGAGTGGGAGAGCGCGGTGAGGGCAAGTGGCAGGAGATTTCCTGGGATGAAGCCTTTGACCTGATAGAGGAAAAACTGGGTAAAATCCGGGAGGAATTCGGCCCCGAGAGCGTTATCTTCTCTATGGGCACGGGCAGGGACATCGGGCCCTGGATATGCATGCTCGCCTATGCCTACGGTAGCCCAAATGTCATGTTCGCCCTGAGCGGGATTGCCTGTTACAGCCCCAGAATCGCCGCGGTGGACACTGTGCAGGGAGACTACTGCATACTCGATGCCGCGCAGTGGTTCCCGAAACGCTATGACGACCCCAGGTATGAGATTCCAAAATGCATAGTAGTCTGGGGCTACAATATCCCGGCTTCGTGTCCGGACAACGTCTTCGGGCACTGGATTATCGACCTCATGAAGAAAGGCACCGAGATTATCGCCATTGACCCCAGGCTGTCGTGGTTCGCCTCGAGAGCGAAGAAATGGCTCAAGCTCCGCCCCGGAACGGACGGGGCTCTGGCGATGGGTTTCCTTAACGTGATTATCGGCGAAGGCCTGTATGATAAAGGATTTGTCGAGAAGTGGACCAATGCAACTCATCTGATTAGAGGCGACACCGGAAAGCTGCTGCGAGAGAGCGACCTGGTGGACGGCGGTTCGGCGGGTAATTTCGTGGTATGGGACATGGCGAGGGGAACGCCAGTGGTCTGGGATTCCACAAAACTGGACTATAAACAGGCGGATGTAAAACCAGCCCTAGAGGGAGAATATGAAGTCCAACTTTCGAACGGTGTCAAAACACCCGTTAGAACAGTCTGGTCGGTGTTTTGCCAGCAGGTGCAGGAGTACCCGGTAGAGCGGGTGTCCGAAATCACCTGGGTTCCACAGGAAGATATTGTGGAGGCGGCGCGGTTTTACGCCCAGAGCAAGCCGGCAGCCATCCACTGGGGCGTGCCTATCGATATGACGCCAGCCATTACGCCCACCGTCCAGGCAATTGCCAATCTGTGGTGTATCACCGGCAACCTTGATGTACCCGGTGGGAATGTGATTTCCCGCTTTGCCTTTGATGCCGTTGCCTACGCTTTGCCCGGTGCCAAGGGAGTTATAAAGCTAAAGTCCAAAGAGGCTGATAAGAAAAGAATTGGGGCTGACCGGTATGGCCCCCTGAACAGGTTTATCTGGCGGGCTCAGACAGACCTGGTCCTGGAGCAGATTTTCACCGGGGAACCCTACCCTATTAAGGGCATGTGGATACAGACGTGTAACCCCGTGGCCGGCATAGGCCTCGACCCCAAAAAGTGGGTTGAAGCCCTGAAGAAGCTTGATTTCGTGGTGGCCGTCGACCTTTTCATGACTCCTACCACCCAGCTGGCGGATGTGGTGCTGCCGTCGGCCAGTTTTCTGGAAAAGGACGGCGTCAGGAGCTGGTGGGTGCCTCTTCAGAGCATCAATAAAGCAATGACCGTCGAGGAATGTAAGCCTGACGTGGAAATTAACTTCGAGCTGGCCAGGAGATTTGACCCGGATTTCCGCTGGAACACCATTCACGAACTTTACGACGAAATCATCAAGCCGTCCGGCATGACTTTCAAGGAGTTGCAGGAGAAAGGCTGGGCCTTTCCCCCGGAGGGCCATCCCAGTGCCCCGTATCACCGGTTCGAGAAGGGGCTGCTGCGCCCGGACAGGAAACCCGGGTTTCAAACGCCATCCGGTAAGATTGAGCTATACTCGTCGCTGCGTGAGGAGTGGGGACTGGAGCCCATGGCTCACCACGAGGAGCCTCCATTCACTCCGGTCAGCCAGCCTGAGCTATACCAAAAATATCCGCTGATACTGTCAACGGGGAGAAGGTCCCCGGTGTATTTTCATGCGGAACACAGGAATATCCCGTGGCTGCGGGAAATCGACCCTGACCCGGTGATTGAAATCCATCCCGATACAGCCAGTTCGCTGGGTATCGGCGATGGAGAGTGGGTCTGGGTAGAAAACTGGATGGGCAAATGTAAATTCAAGGCAAAAGTCACCCTCGTGGTGCCGACATGGATGGTGATGGCTACCCACGGCTGGTGGTTTCCGGAAAAGCCCGGGGAAGAGCCTTCTCTGTATGGCGTGTGGGAATCGAATGTGAATCAGCTTATTCCCATGGGCTTCCAGGGCAAGGACGGCCTGGGTGCCCCCATGAAGCACTTGCTCTGCCGGGTCTACAAAGTCGATGCAAAAGAGGAGGCGGGGAATGCCTGAGAAAAATCAATACGGCCTGTTGATAGATTACGAATACTGCACCGGCTGCTACGCGTGTCAGGTCGCCTGTGCTCAGGAACACCAGTGGCCGGCGGGGATGGGGGGAATACAGGTAATCGAAGTGGTTCAGAAGTTACCACATGATAAGGCATACCTCACCTACCTGCCTTTTCCTACCGAACTGTGTGTCCTGTGCGCATCCCGCACCAAGAAGGGACTCCAACCCGCCTGCGTGCAGCACTGTATGGCCTCCTGTATGAAATACGGACGAATCGAGGAACTGGTCAAGGAAATGGCCAAGAAGCCGAGAATGGTGCTCTGGGTACCACGGTAGTAATTG
>CBFDCY010000024.1:0-10170 GCA_965603425.1 uncultured Dehalococcoidia bacterium
CCGGGTCGGGCTATCTTCATTTCTCTGGCCAGCCGTACCCCAGCAGCAAAAAGCCCGTCTATGGATTTCTGCTCCGGTATCTGTATGGGATGAACGCCCCAGCGCAGCAGCAGTCGGCGGCACACATTGCAGTCAGGGGTAATAGCCAGGATGGGTACCCTGGGGCGATATTTGGAAACCCTGCCCGCGGTGCTGCCCGACCGGGTAAAGGCCACGATGGCTTTTGCTTCCAGGCTGTAGGCGGTATGGCAGGCACTGTAGCTTATCAGTTCACCGGTCTTGTGTTCCAGGTAGCGTCCCCTTTCCGTTAATATCTGGTCGTAGGGCAGTTTTTTTTCCGCCTCTCGGGCTATTTTGGACATTATGGTTACGGCCGGCACCGGATATTTACCGATGGAAGTCTCTGCGGAGAGCATGGTGGCATCAGCGCCGTCGAATATGGCGTTGGCGATATCGGTCACTTCAGCTCGCGTGGGGCGGGCAGCACTTATCATTGACTCCAGCATCTGCGTGGCAATGATAACCGGCTTGCCGGCATGGTTACATTTCTGGACGATTTCCTTTTGTACTATCGGCACTCGCTCCAGCGGTATATCCACACCCAGGTCGCCGCGTGCCACCATGACGCCGTCGCCGATGGCCAGTATGCTGTCGAATTTACTGACGGCGTCTCCTCGCTCTATCTTGGTGATAAGCGGTATGTTGGCATTGCTCTTTCGCAATAAATCCCTGACCGCCTTCACGTCGTCAGCGCTGCTGACAAAGGAAAGGGCGATAAATTCCGGCTGTTTGCCAATAGCGAAGAGGAGGTTTTCCTTCAGTGAATTGGTGATGAACGGTCCCGAAATACGCATGCCCGGAACCACTACTCCTCTACCTTCGGTAAGCGCTCCGCCAGCAATGACTCGACAATGGACTTCGGTGCCATCTGTTTTAAGCACTCTGAGCTGCATGGCGCCGTCATCAAGGAGCACCAGGTCTCCCGCTTTCACATCCCGTGGGAGATTGGGCAGATTGACCGGTATGAGCCTGGCATTCCCTACCACCTGTCTGGTAGTCAACGCCACCTTCGACCGGTTTTTCAGCAAGGCCTGGCCACCTCTCATTCTACCGGTCCGGTATTTAGGCCCCGGCAAATCTATAAGAATGGCTACGTTTATGTCAAGTCGCCGGCTCACTCTCCTGATTGTCCGGATATATCGACTGTGCTCGCGATATGTACCGTGTGAAAGGTTCAGTCGTGCGATGTTCATACCGGCAAGGATAAGGCGCTCAATCGCCATCACGGAACAGGTTGCCGGCCCGATGGTGCAGACTATTTTAGTACGTCTTTTGGGTAATAACCTTTGTTTCATTTATGCTCCCTTTGCTCTCTTCATTTCACGAAAGGCATAGGCGGCGGCACCGATAACGCCTGAATTCCTACCCAGCTCGGCGCGGGCAAAGCGCACCGATTTGAAAGCCGGCTCGTATGCCCTCTCTTCTGCCACTTTGTATGCCGGCTCCAGCAGCCTATCACCGATATTGGATAAACCGCCGCCGATAACGATAAGCTCGGGGTTAAAAATATTTATGAGGTTGGCTAGGCCAACCCCGACATAATAACCGGTCTGAGCGATGAGTTTTTCCGCCAGGGTGTCTCCCTGCCGGGCAGCGTTATGCACGGTTTCGGCACTCACTTTTTTGATGTCGCCATTGGAGTATTCCAGAATTGATGTTTTGGCCCCGTCGGCGATTCGCTGGCGGGCTTCTCTTGCCAGCGCCGTGCCGGAAGCCAGCGTTTCCCAGCAGCCGGTGTTGCCGCAGTTGCATTTCGGGCCATTCGTGTCAATGGTCATATGTCCGATTTCGCCGGCAGTGCCCAGGGAACCGGCGTATATCTCGCCATCAATCACGATACCCCCGCCGATGCCGGTGCTGAGGGTGATATATATGAAATTGCGGGTCCCTTTTGCCGCTCCGAAGTGTAATTCGCCGAGCGCTGCCGCATTGGCATCATTGATTAGCATGGTTTTCACGCCCGTTCTTTCCCTGATGATATCTCTCAATGGGACATCCTTCCATCCGGTTAAATGCGGCGAAGTAAAAACGACGCCTGTTTCAGGATTGGAAAGGCCGGGAGCACCGAGGCAAATAGCCTCGAGCTCAGCAGCGGTTATACCAGCCTGGCTGAGAGCTCTCTGGGTGGACTCCAGAATGGCCTGGATAACCGCTTCAGGGCCTTTAGCCGCGGGCGTGATGCTGTGGTCGCGTGACAGTATATCGCCTTTGCTATTAACCACCGCGGTCAGTATCTTGCTACCACCCAGGTCAACGCTGAGCACCAGTGGATTTTCGGGCATCGGTTTTCCTCTGCTCCCCTTTTGCTTCGGCGACATAGGCGACCGCCGCTATCTTTACTCTCTTAATTTTCAATCATAACGTTAATTATGTCAATCTTGTCCATGGGTATTAAAATTTAAATATTTCAGGCAAGTTTATCGTTGTAATATTGGTCGGATTATGCTATTAATAATTGACTAAAGCCGCGATGGAGGAGTCCTATGTCGAGACTGCTTATTATTTCCAATCGGTTGCCTCTTAATGTTGAACGAAAAGACGGAGAACTGCACTTTCAGCCTAGTCTCGGTGGCCTGGCAACGGCACTGGGCGCATTCTACAAATCACGGCCCAGCCTCTGGATTGGGTGGCCGGGCATAGAGCAGGAGAAGGTTAAGAAAGGTGAGGAGAAAGAGATTGAGGCCAAGCTGGCGGAGGAGCGGTGTTATCCCGTATTTCTCTCGGAAAAAGATGTGGACGATTTTTATTTCGGGTTCTGTAACCAGACTATATGGCCTCTCTTTCACTATTTCCCTCACTTCGTGGAATATGACCCCAACCTGTGGCAGGCGTATCAGCGGGTCAATGAGATTTTTGCCGATGCCATCGTTAAAGTGGCCAAAGAAGATGACATTTTCTGGGTACAGGACTACCATTTCATGCTCCTGCCCAAGCTGATACGGGACCGTCTGCCAAAGGCAACCATCGGCTTTTTCCTCCATATACCCTTCCCATCTTACGAAGTCTACCGCCTGTTGCCCTGGCGTCAGGAAATACTGGAGGGGTTGCTCGGTGCCAACCTGGTCGGCTTTCATACCCATGACTATGTATGGAATTTCCTGGACAGCAATCGAAACCTGCTGGGCTATGGCGGTTCCATGGGCTGGGTAACGACTCCCGACCATGTGTCCAAGGCGGACGTTTTCCCCATCGGTATCGGCTACGAGCACTATTCCAGCATTGCTAAAAGCCCTGAAGTGGACGCGGAGGTAAAAAAGTTTAAGGAGAAACTGGGCGACCGGAAAGTGATTGTTTCGGTGGACCGTCTGGACTACAGCAAAGGTATTCCTAATCGACTTGAAGCGTACGGCCTCTTTCTGGAAAAACATCCTGAATATCGAGAGAAAGTGGTGTTCATCCTTGTCATCGGCCCCTCTCGCATCAAGGTGCAGCGATATGCCGATTTGAAGCAGCAGATAGAAGAGATGGTAGGCACTATAAACGGCAGGTTCGGTACTATCGGCTGGGTGCCTGTCGAGTACCTGTACAGCCCTATCCCCTATAACGCTCTACTTGGCCTCTACAAGATGGCGGATGTATGTCCCATCACTCCGCTACGTGACGGGATGAACCTCGTGGCGAAGGAATACCTGGCCACCAAAATAGACGGCAAGGGCGTTCTAATCCTCAGTGAGACGACTGGCGCCGCCCGTGAACTGGGAGACGCCATCATCATCAACCCGAATAACATCGAGGAAATCGCGCAGGCTTTTGCCGATGCCCTGGCGATGCCGGAAAAAGAACAGATTGAGCGCAACCGGGCAATGCAGGAGCGCATCAAGCTCTATGACATCAGCCGGTGGGCCAAGGACTTCATTGATAAGCTGTATGAGACGGAAAAGGTTGAGCTTGGCAATGTACCGGAACCAATGCCCGATACGGTGAAGAGTGAACTATCCGGTCAGTTCCAGAAGGCACAGAAGCGGCTGCTGCTGCTGGACTATGATGGTACGCTGGTGCCATTCGCCAAAACGCCCGAAGAGGCGAAACCAGACGCGGAGCTGCTGAAGCTGCTGGCCGAGCTGGATAACGATGCCAGGACTGAGGTCGTGCTCATCAGCGGACGTGATAAAAACACGCTGGAACAGTGGTTTGGCAGCCTGAAGACGGCCATGGTGGCGGAGCACGGTGTATGGATGAAAGCCAAAGGTGGCGACTGGGAGATGATGGCTGGCCTTTCGGATAAGTGGAAAGATGAGGTCCGCTTTATCCTGAAGCTGGCGGTAGACCGGATTGCAGGGTCGCTTATTGAGGAAAAGGACTACTCCATGGCATGGCATTACCGTAACGCCGACCCGAGAATAAGCGAGCGGCATATCAGGGAGATAGTGAACGACCTGCTCAATATGACGGCGAATTCCAATCTGAAAGTGCTGGAGGGAAGCAAGGTGGTTGAGGTGAAAAATGCCAATCTGAATAAAGGCTCGACCGCGCAGCAGTGGCTTTCCAGGCAGAACTGGGGCTTCGTTCTCGCCATCGGTGATGATGTGACTGATGAAGACCTGTTTCAGGTCCTGCCGGCAAATGCCTGGTCCATTAAAGTCAGGCCCGGCGTTTCAGCGGCCAAATTCAGCCTTGATTCACCGGATAATGTACGTGCCCTGCTGAAGGAGTTAATGGTAAAATAGCGGTATGAAAATAGCTTTGGTCTCCCCTTACGACTTCGCTTATCCCGGGGGTGTTTGTAACCATATCGCCAACCTGGAAGAGCAACTGAGCAGAATGGGGCATGAGGTGAAAATCATTGCCCCCGCCTCGAAGGCAGTCTCTTCTCTGGGCGAGCGTTTAATACCGGTCGGAAAGCCCAGATCGGTTCCGGTCAGCGGCTCCGTTGCCCGGATTACCCTTTCACCGTGGCTGTCGTCACGGATAAAGACAGTGCTCGAACGTGAAAAATTCGAAATCGCCCACCTCCACGAACCCCTGATGCCGATGCTCTGCACCACCGTGCTGCGTCTTTCCGGTACTCCGACTGTGGGCACCTTTCATGCCTCAGGCGGCAGACCCTGGTACAACTTCGGTACGCCTCTGGGCAAACTGATTTTAAAGAAATGGTTCCGTAAACTGGACTATAAAATCGCCGTCTCCAAGTCGGCTATGGAATTCGTAAACAAATACTTCCCTGACGAATATGACATCATACCCAACGGAGTTGATACGGACCATTTCAGACCCGATGTCAAGCCGCTTGAGGAGTATCTCGACGGGAAGCTGAACATCATGTTTATCGGGCGCCTGGAGAAGCGCAAGGGCCTCGATTATCTGCTCGAGGCTTACCGGCAGGTCAAGCGTGTTATCCCCGAATCACGACTCATCGTCGTCGGACCGGGTATGCGGCTCAGGAAAAAGTACGAAAAACGGGTGGCAAGGGATGGCGTGGAAGACGTCACTTTTATTGGCTTCGCTACCTACGCTGACCTGCCCAGATATTATAAGACCGCAGATATCGTCTGCTGCCCGGCCACCGGTTGGGAAAGCTTTGGCATTGTCCTGATTGAGGCGATGGCGGTGGGCACATCCGTAGTTGCCTCTGATATACCCGGGTATGCCAGCGTGCTGACCCACGATGCTGAAGGGCTGCTTGTGCCGCCGAAGAATGCTTCCAAACTGGCCGAAGCGCTACTGTCCCTGGCTAATGATAAAGCTGTGCGACAGCAAATGGGCAAAAAGGGAATTGTCACCGCCCAGCAATACAGCTGGGAAAGCGTGGCAAAGCGAGTTCTGGATTGTTACCACAAAGTACTTGGCTAGCAATCTGGAATAACAACCCGGTCATGTTATGCTGGTTTGTTATACCTGGCCCTCTACCATGCGCAGTTGCTCCCGGGTGCCGATAATAACCATTTCATCATCGACTTCAAGGAGCGCATCCTCTGGCGGATTGGGGATAAGTTTATCGTCTTTTTTCCTGACTGCCAGGATAGCCATGGCCCCACAGCAGCCCAGCCCTTCTTTCACCGTTATCCCGGCGAGTGGTGATTCAGAAGTGACTTTCACGTTTTCCAGGACTAGCTCTCCCTCGCGGCTGTGCATGGTTGTGTCGATGAAATCGACGACAAGCGGCCTCAATGTAAGCAGAGCCATACGCCTGCCGCCAATGCGGTAGGGTAAGATAATCCGGTCAGCACCGGCTCGTTTCAATTTGGCCTCTGATTTTTCGTTACTACCCCGCGCAACCACAAAAAGTTCGGGGCGCATCGCTTTCGCCGAGAGTGTAAGATAGAGATTATCGGCGTCACTGTCTAACGCAGTGACCAGCCCTTTTGCTTTTTGTATGCCAGCCTCTTCCAAAATATCATCGTTTGTGGCCTCACCATGCAAACTCAGATAACCATTTTCGGTTGCTTTTGCGATTGTTTCTTCATTTTCATCAATAATGACAAAAGCCACTCCCTCGCTCTCAAATACTCTGGCTACTTCTTGCCCTACCCTTCCATAGCCACACAGGATAATGTGCTCTTTTAACTGCTCAATTTTCTCTTTCATTCTGCGCCTCCCAAAGGTATCCGAGAAATGGCCTTCGATGATGTATTGCACTACAGCCGTGGCACTATACAGCACAACCCCCACCCCGCCAACAATCAGTGCACTGCTGAAAATACGTCCCCCGTTGGAAAGAGGATGGACTTCTTCATAGCCGACGGTGCTTATGGTGATAACCGTCATAAAGAGGGCATCAAGAAACGACCATCGCTCTATAGCTATATAGCCGATAGTACCGGCAATAATAACCCCAAGAAGCAGTATGATAACGCGTAAAATGCGCTGACGCGATTTCATGTTGGTTATCTCCAGATATCGTCGTTACATTCTACTATGCCGGGTTTTTATCAGACAAGGCTTAAAGTGAAAAAGGTTTATAGTGTGTCTGTTTCATCATCAGGGAGCAAAAGGAAAAAGAAAACGGGCTCCACTCGCTATGAAGCCCGTTTCTATCTAAAATTGTATCCTAGCTGAGGATTTTCATTGCCTCTTCACGGTAAGCTTCCATCAGGTATGGAATTCCGGTCACTTTGGCGCATTCCTCAGTAAGAGACATGAGTTCGCTGCGAGTGATTACCGGCAGGCTGAAACACCTTGCCCCGGCCATTAACTGCTGCAGGCCAACCCGCAATTTCTCACAGTAACTGTATATGCCCACCGCTCCCAGCGGTATGTTCTTCATTTCGCCAGCACCAACAATGTTCATCACATCTTCGTAATTGACGAAGATTTCCTCCGGCGTGGAGCCAAACTGGCTCACGGTGTTGGGTAGTTTGCCTTCTTTAAGCCAGTGGGCGATATTCTTGCCGACCATGCCTGGTATCATCATTGCCCGCCCGATGCATATTGCTTTCACAAACGGTGAACCGAGAGCAAGCGCCTTGAAGACGCCGTCCTCACTGCTAAAGCCGCCGGCAAAAGCAAGGTCAGGCACACGCTGCCCTTTAGCAGCCAGTTTCTGACAGAAGTCATAAGCGGCGGAATGAAGGTACAGGCTTGGGATTCCCCATTCCTCCATCATGCGCCAGGGGCTCATGCCAGTACCGCCGGACGAGCCGTCAATGGTGAGCAGGTCAATCTTCGCGTTGGCACCCCACTTTATGGCCATGGCCAGTTCACGCAGGCTGTAGGCGCCGGTCTTCAGCGTAATGCGCTTGAAACCCAGCTGCCTCAGGCGCTCCACTTCAGCGTAAAAGCCTTCTTCGTCAACAAAGCCGAGTCGACTGTGGCGTTCGAATTCTTTGAGTGCGCCGTCTTTGTAAGCCGCCTGGGTGACCGGGCTTGAGGGGTCGGGAGTTACGATATAACCACGCTTCTGCAACTCCTGCGCTCGCTCCAAACTGTCTATCTTGATTTCACCGCCAATACACTTCGCGCCCTGTCCCCACTTTAACTCGATGGTCTCCAGGCCATGCTTTTTATTTACGTATTCCGCAACGCCGAGCCTGGTGTCTTCCACATTCATCTGGACCAGTATTTCACCGTACCCCTGATGGTAGCGGCGGTAGATTTCAATCCGGCGGTCCATATCCGGCGCCGAAATCACTTTGCCTTTTGAATCGAGCTCAAGCTCCGGGTCAATACCACAGACGTTTTCACCGCAGACCAGTGTAACGCCACTGATAGCGGCACCGATGGCGAAATGCTCCCAGTTTTTGCGCGCAATCTCGGTGGAACCGAGCGCACCGGTAAAGGCCGGCAGCTTCATTTTGACTTTGATGTCCCAGCCATATTCTGTCTCCGTGTTCACCGCTGGAAAGATGGCTGTATCCGGGTTACCTTCAACGCCTGAGGGCAGCCCGTTGGCACCCAGGGCATATCCCTGAATGTTAAAGTGGGAGTAATCTACCGGGTATTCTTTATCGCCACCGGCGGTAATGTCGCCAAAAGGTCCGGGGTAAATCAACTCTCTGCCCCGAAAGGTTGCCCTGAATACCTCACAGTTTCCTGTGCAGCCATCAATACATCGGCTACAGATGCCACTCGCCGGAGCAACGTTTCGAGAACGGTTTGCCGACCTGGTAGCATCGTTCGCATTTGGTCTTTGCAGGTTCATCTTGGTAACTCCTCTATTGATTTTTTTATAACTTAATCGGTATCCCCTTATCGTGGAGATACTGTTTAGCTTCCGGTATGGTTATCTCGCCAAAGTGAAAGATTGAGGCTGCCAGCACCGAGGTTGCCTTGCCGATGGTCACCGCCTCATACAGATGTTCCAGCGTTCCGGCACCTCCTGATGCCGTAACCGGTATGGCGACGGCCTCGGCAACTGCCTTGGTCATTTCAAGGTCATAGCCTTCTCTGGTGCCGTCGGCATCCTTGCTGGTGAGCAGGATTTCCCCGGCGCCCAGTTCTTCCACTTTTTTTGCCCAGGTTACGATATCGATTCCCGTAGCCTCACTGCCGCTTTTAACGACGACTTCCAGTCGGGGCATATTGCTGCCGACAGCGTTTTTGCGGCCGTCAATGGCTACCACCAGTTTTTCTCCGCCGAATTCAACCGCAGCCTGCTTGATAAGTTCCGGGTTTTTCACTGCCGCCGTGTTGATTGAGACCTTGGCAACCCCGAGCTCAAATAATTCTTTCATGTCCTGGGTATTCCTGATGCCGCCGCCAACGGCGAAAGGTATGGTCACCCTATCGGCCACTTTCTTTACCCATTCCCGCATGGTGCCGCGGCTCTCCACCGTAGCCATGATGTCCAGGAATACCAGCTCATCAGCCCCGGCAAGGCAATACGCCTCGGCGGCTTCCACCGGGTCGCGGGCATCACGCAGGTTGACGAAATTTACCCCTTTGACTACCCTGCCCTCCTTGACATCCAAGCAGGGTATGATTTTTACAGATTTCATTCTTTGCCTCTTAATTTAAAGTCTGGCGAGCGGCAACCGCTTTCCGCCCCATTAGCCTTGCCATTATAACAGCTTTTAAAAGTTCTTGTAAACAGTAATGTTTATTAAAATAGAGAACTGTCCAAAGACGCGGTGACATGGGGCTATAAGACGGTGGTTTGTGAAGGGCGACGGTATCATAAATAAAGCGCTAAACGGCTTTTACGATGCCGAATGTGACGCTCTAGACAGGTCGGGATACTGTGATGGTACAACCCTGGCGGGAAATGGTCGGGGTGAGAGGATTTGAACCTCCGACCTCATGGTCCCAAACCATGCGCGCTAACCGGACTGCGCCACACCCCGCCATTACAATATTACCATAATGGTTATTCTGAGGAAGCTTCCCCGCTTGACTTGCCGGACAGCTCCACCAGTTTGTTGTATTCCCGGGTTACCCTTTCCTGTATCTCTTGAATGGTATTCTCCGTCAGGTGGCGGAACCGGCCCTGTGTCTTGAGGTAACTTTCCACCGGTTCCAGCTTGGTCAGGCTCAGGCTCAGCTTGTACCGGCCGTTTTCAACCTCGTACAGCGGGAAGACTCCGGTTCTTACCGCCAGCCGGCCCACCTTAATTGCATCGTCAGTTGGGCAACGCCAGCCGGTTGGACAGGCAGATAGTATATGTATATAGGCTGAACCGGGGGTTTCTACAGCCTTGGTAACCTTTTTCATCAGGTCGCGGTGGTAGCTGGGAC
>CBFDCY010000025.1:0-9971 GCA_965603425.1 uncultured Dehalococcoidia bacterium
GTTTGTAAAGAGGCTGCTTTTTAACCAGAATCAGTGAACTGGTAGCCAACGCCGGAAACGGTGAGGATATGTTTGGGGTTGTTCGGGTCTGATTCCAGCTTGGAGCGCAGCCGGCGAACGAAAACGTGCAGATACTCCCTTTCCTCTCGATATTCCGGACCCCATACCCTGTTCAGCAGGTGGGTATGGGTGAGCACCTTGCCCATATTAACGGCCAGTTCCTGAAGGAGGGCATATTCAGTGGGGGTCAGTTTTATTTCCAGTCCGGCACGAGTCACCTGTCTGGCGGCGAAATTGATGACCAGGTCCCCGCTGGTGACGGTAGATTTCGTGGGAGATACGCTGGCCGCCTTGGTGCGCCGAAGAACGGCGCTGACACGCGCTATAAGTTCATTGGCTCCGAAAGGCTTGACGATGTAGTCATCGGCGCCGAGGTCGAGGCACCTCACCTTGTCCTTTTCATCGCCCCTGGCGCTAAGCATAATGATTGGAATCTGCGACCATTCACGCAGCTGGCGGCATACCTCAAAGCCGTCCATTTTGGGCATCATGACATCCAGTATGATGAGGTCGGGCAATTCCATCTCTATCATGTGAAGTGCCTCTTCGCCGTTGGTTGCGCTAATGACCGTGTAGCCTCTATCCTCCAGATTGGAGCGCAGAAATCTGATGATGCTCAGTTCATCATCGACTGTTAGAATCCGTTGCTTCATCAGACGATAACCCTTTATTCGTTAAACATGGCCGGTGAGAAAGCTAAGATTTTCTAAGAATTCTGAGCAGGGCGTCTCTGAATTCCTCGACCGAGGTAAGTGGCTCCTGTAGTTCTGGAGGTAGACCTGAGAGCAGGGACTTGCCGCCGGTTCCCTCTTTTGCCGCCAGCTGCTGGAGCAGCCTGTGCTCTCTGGATAGACTGGCGACCAGCTCGGCGAAATTTTCCTGCAGCCGTTCGGTCTTTTCAGCGATGTTTTGCCTGAGTGTAAGACGTTCCTGCCAATTCACAACGGCCTGGCGGATTTTACGAAGCGCTTCATCCTGGTCGAACGGCTTGGTGATATAGTCATGAGCGCCGAGTTTCATGGCGGTAACGGCGGTCTGGACATCGGCAACTGCGGTTACCATGATGACACAGAGGTCTGGCCAATCGGTGCTTATCTTTCCAAGCACTTCAACGCCGGACAGCCCGGGCATATTGATATCCAGCATCACCACATCAATACCACCATCAGCGATAACAGATAGGGCTTCTTTGCCGTTAGCCGCGATGACGGCTTCGTAGCCGGCGGCTTGTAAAATTCGTTGAAACAGCACCCGCACCGTTTCATCGTCATCAACAACCAGAACCTTCGTTTTCAAGTCTGCCATTTTGTTCCCCTAGGGATTTTCTCTTATAATAGCTCTTATTTCATCAGGGGTAAATGGTTCGGACGAAAAAGTCTGTCAATGTATCCGGAAAGGCGAGTATATAACGCCTCACTGGTTCTCCGGTCAGGAGTGGATGTGGTGCCGCTCGACGAAGCGGGCCATGCGGCGCAGTGCTTCCTCAATATCAGATAGAGAGGTTGCGTAACAGCAGCGCACGTGCCCTTCACCCAGCCGACCGAAAAGGCTGCCGGGCATGACGATTATTTTTTCTTCCTTGAGAAGATTCTCGGTGAACTCGTCTGATGTCATGCCGGTAAGCTTAATCGATGGAAAGGCATAGAAAGCCCCTTTTGGTTCGTGACACTTGAGTCCTATTTCGTTAAGGCCGCGGATGATAACCTCGCGGCGGCGCTCGTACTCAGCCAGCATGCGCTGGACGTCATCCTCGCCATTATTCAGGGCTTCCAGAGCCGCCATCTGCGCCATGCTGGATGGGCTTAGCATGGTGTGCTGGTGAACCTTGCTGACGGCAGCCATGATATCCGTGGGGCCGGCGGCGTAACCCAGGCGCCAGCCGGTCATGGCGTATGCTTTGGAAAAACCATCGAGGAGAACGGTGCGTTCTTTCATTCCCGGTAAAGTTGGGAAGCAGGTGTGCTTCACGCCATACGTCTGGCGACTGTAGATTTCATCCGAGATGACCAGCAGGTCGTGTTTTTCCACCACCCGGGCGATATCGGCATATTCCTCACGGGTTAGTTCGGTGCCCGTCGGGTTGGCCGGGTAGCCGAAAAGGAGGGCCTTTGTCTTCGGGGTAATACTGGCCTCAATCTGCTCGGGTTCCAGTTTGAAGTCATTATCCGGTCTGGTGGGTATGGTGACCGGTATACCGTGCGCTAAAACGATGCAAGAAGGATAGCACACGTAGTAGGGGTCGGGCATTATAACTTCGTCGCCGGGGTTCAGAGTCGTTCTGAAGGCGAGGTCCATCGCCTGGCTGGAGCCAACGGTGATAACGATTTCGGTTTCCGGGTCATATTTTATGCCGTAGAGCTTTTCCAGATGCCTGGCAACGGCTTCTCGCAGTTCGAGGAATCCCGCCGTCGGTGTATAACTGGTGATACCCTTCTTCATAGCTTCAATGGCGGCCTCGCAGATATGCCAGGGCGTGGGGAAATCAGGCTCGCCGACGCTCAGTGAAATGCCGCCTTCCAGAGAGTGAAACAGGTTTAAAAATTTGGCAAAGCCGGCGTCGGACACTCTGGCCACGCGCTCCGCGATCCTTTTTTCCATTCCGGTTACACGTTCTGCAGACATCTTTCTTTATTCCTTCCCGTGGCGATTATATGGCGCACTGTATCAGGAAAATTTACGGGCGTGCGATTATTTCAGCACCGTTAAGATTATAATGTCGGGCATAGGAAATGACAACACGAAGATGAGTAGATTGGCTAAAAAACCTCGGTTTCAGTACCGAAAGGCTGTCCACCGACGAAAGCCGGATAATCCTCGTAGGCTAAACAGGAACCGCCCCGATAAAATCGGGGCGGTTATCTGGTCAGAGAGTCCTGTTACTGTTAGAAACCGGTTATCATCTGCCCCGGTAGCCAGAGGATTATCTGGGGGAAGATGATGCACAGTGCCAGCGCAATCAGGATGAGGATAATAAAAGGCCATACCCCACGGATGATGTCAGCCGTGGTTACCCCAAGAGATGGGTCAGCGGCACCGCGGAGATAGAATATGGCGTAGGCGAAGGGTGGGGTCAGGAAAGATGTCTGCAGGTTAACGCATATCATCATGGCAAACCAGAGCTTGTCAAAACCGAGCGCGTCTCCTACCGGCGTTATTATGGGAACGATAATGAACAGTATTCCCAGCCAGTCAATGAAATAGCCCAGGAGGAAAACGACGAACATGATGATGGCGAAGATGCCCCACTTCCCGCCGGGGGCGCTCAGAATGATCTCTTTCACGATATCGCCGCCGCCGCCGCGCATAAATACGCCGACGAAGGCGAAAGCGGTGGCACCGACCAGGAGTACCATGCCGGTGACCTTTATCGTTTCGGTCATGGTATCTTTAAGGATCTTAAAGTTAAACTGGCGGTAAGCGATGGCCATAAGCATGGCGGCAAGGGCACCGACGGAGGCAGCCTCGGTGGGGGTAGCGATACCCATGAAAATACTCCCCAGCACGGACAGAATGAGTACCAGTGGCGGCACCATTGAGATGAGCAGGTCCCAGGTTTTCTTCCCCCAGGGGACTGCCCTCTCCGCAACCGGCACGGCGGGCGCTATTCCTTTCTGGAAGAAACAGCGTATGGCGACGTAGCTGCAGTATAACCCGGAAAGAAGGAACCCGGGGATGAAGGCGGCAAAGAACAGCTTGCCTACCGAGATCGCCGCCATTGGCCCGTAGATTACCAGCATAATGCTGGGGGGAATCAGTATGCCCAGGGTGCCGCCGGCACAGGTGACACCGCAGGCCAGAGTTTTATCGTAACCTCGCTTTATCATGGCGGGCAGGGCGATGATGGTCAGCGCCGTGACCGAGGCGCCGATGATGCCGACGCAGGCGGCCAGGATGGTGCCGATTAGTATGGTGACTATGGCCAGCCCGCCCCGGAAACCGGCGAGCCACAGGTACATGGCGGCGAACATTTTTTCGGTTATTCCCGAGTACCCCAGCATGATGCCCATGAAGATAAAGCCCGGCGCCGCCATAATGATATAGTTATTCAGCAAGCCAAAAACACGGTGGTAGATGACTTCCAGTGCGATATTTGGCCCGAACATGACGATTCCCATGACGATGCCCATACCACCGACCACAATGGCCAGGGGGTAGCCAAGCATGACGAAAAGCAGGATGCCACCGAGCATGCCTATGGTGACTAACTCTGGGCTAATATCAATCATAGCTCTTCATTCCTCACCAGAAAATAGATATCACGGTAGAGCGTGGCAATACCCTGGAGGGCGAACAAAACAAAGCCAATAAAGACGGTGGTTCTTACCGGACCCATTATGGGATACCACCAGCTAAACAGGTTCTTCTCATTGGTTGCCCAGGCAAACCACATCCAGTTCCAGCCGGCGTAGGCAAGCAGGCCGATGAGCGGCAGGAGAAAGAGCAGAGCGCAAAAAACGTCGATAACAAGCTTGGCCCACGCTGGAAAGTGTGTGTAAATAACATCCACCCTGATGTGGCGGCGGTTGAGGTGGACATAGCCGAAGGAAAGGGCATACATGGTGGCCGCGGTGAAGACGGCCGTTATCGGCAGTGTTGTCGTCGGGTGGTTAAGCACATACCGCATGAACACCTCAACACAGATGATACCGAGAGCGAGTAAGGAAAGCCATCTCGCTGCCATGCCCACCCTGTCATTAAGACGGTCTATCGCTTTAACTATCTTTCTCATTTTCTGTTTTAATCTTTCAAATTTTATCCTTTACCGTGCCCCGCTCCGGAGCTAAGCCCGGAGCGGGGCTAAATTGAATTTGCCTGTCGGTAGCTAACCGGGCTTTACTTGAATGACCATTTGGCCCAGGAAGGAAGCCCGTACAAATCGTTCCAGTTCTTGGCAAAATCACGCTGGGACTGCGCCACCTCCATGAATCCGGCGTCCTTGGTCATCTCTTCATCGATGTATTCTACGGCCTCTTGACCGAACGCCTCCACTATTTCCTCGGGCAGAGGCTGCACAACGCACCCGTAGTCCCTGAAGTTCTGTAGCGCTTCGACATCGCCGGCGATGAGTTTGCTATGGTAGTCCCATGTCTCCGCCACGCCCATGTCCTCAATGATTACCTTGAGGTCGTCGGGCAGCTCCATAAATACGCTCTTCTTCATCAGAAACATATAGACCTCGGTGGGCGCCCGTACCGGGCACATGTAGACGTACTTGCCCACTTCATTCAGGCCCATTTCCCAGTCAAAGCGCGGAGAGCTGCATTCGTAGGCGTCAATGAGGCCGCGTTGCATGGCTTCGAAGACTTCGCCCAGGGGCATAAAGAGCGGGCCGACGCCCATGCGGCCGAGGACGGTGCCACCGTCACCGGAGCAGCGCATCTTTATCCCCTCCAGGTCGGCGACGGTATTCAACTCCTTTTGAAAGTGGCCGAATATCTCGGGCGGTCCGGCGAAGCCGGAACCCTTAACAAACATGAGATCCCACCCCAGCGTATCGAACCACTTGTTGGCTATGTCGCAGCCTTCGATGTCAAGCCAGACCTGGAGCGGCTCCGGAGGCATGCCGGCTACCGGCTGAATGAGATAGCCGGCCCACGGCATGTCGCCTCTCATATAGCCGCCGCCGCTGCCGGCCCAGTCAAGCACGCCGGACTGAAGAGCCTTGTGCTCTTCGGTTGCCGGGCAGATGGCGCCGGCGGGGTGAGCTTTCATTATTAGGCGTCCCTGAGTGGCGATTTCAACTCGCTTGGCTAAATCTTCCATGCCCCAGGTTACCGGCATTCCGGCGGGCAGGGAAGACTGTCCTATCAAGGTGATAACTTCCGCCGGTGCGGCTGGAGCTGGAGCGGGAGCTGGAGCAGGAGCCGGAGCCGGAGCAGGTGCAGGTGCCGGAGCTGGAGCTGGAGCTGGAGCAGGTGCCGGAGCAGGTGCCGGAGCAGGTGCCGGAGCAGGTGCCGCACAACCGGCGGCGATGACGCTGCTGATAAGTATCAGCACCAGAACCGTAACAATTATTCTTCCTTTCTTCATTTACTCCTCCTCAGAGAATTTTTAATCCAGCTATCCATCAGTTTGTTTTGAAATTTATCACCCCCCTTTATTCTTTTGGGCATTCGCCCTGAATCTTGATTTTTGCAATATAAATATTTCATTAAATGAAAATAGTAATGCTGAAAATTGAAAAGAATTGGCTGCTACTGAACTTGCTGCTTGAGGGATACTAATTACCCAAAGAGGTAAAGAATTCTGTTCCGTGGGGTACTCAGCGCGGTGCTCCGAACTCTCCCCTGGTGGAACCCGCACCCGCCATCGGTGACGCGTTTGAACCGTCCACCAGTTTCATTGAGCCCGCACAATATCGGGCGATTATTTTGGGCAATATCACTGTTCCCCTTAAGCGTCCGCTCCTTTCGCCCGAAGGCTTTAAATTATCCTCTGATTGTAGATGCAAACGAAAGGTGGATATTGCCTGATATTCAATTGTGGATTGCTGCAATTATTATAGCACGGCCTGTCAAGTATATATATGGGTAAAAAAGAAAAAAAATATTATATTTATCGTAATGTTCAGGAAGATAAAGGACTTGGATGTCTGGATTAAGCCTCTCACGCCGCCCGATCCAGAAAGAGAAGGGACAACCGTCCTGATATATAAGCCGCGCTAGCCAGCAGTATCGTTACTGTAACGTCCGTCACGGTACTGTCAGGTAGTATTGTGCAAAAAGCGGGCAAGTAAATACCTGATTCGAATTTACTACATTGACGGATTTTTGAGTCGGGTGCTATTCTTGAATTGATGGCTGATGGTAAGGTGGTCAAGATGGGTAAGGCAGGTATTGTTTTAATCGGCATGGCTGGTGTAGGCAAGTCCACCATCGGGACAGCGCTGGCACAGTCCCTTGACTTCGGGTTCCTGGATGTAGACAACTACATTTTTCAGAAAGACGGGAAGCGGATACAGGAGCTAATCGATAGTGTTGGTGAGGAGGCTTTCCTGCAACTGGAAAAACGCCGCATGTTGGAAATACCATTGTCGCGGATGGTGGTGGCGCCAGGCGGCAGCATTATCTACCATCCTGACCTCATGGACTATCTAATAGAAAACGCAGTCCTAATATATCTGGACGATTCTTTTGCCAGTATAGAAGCCAAGCTGACGGGCGGCCTTGACCGGGGAATCGTGGGATTGAGATATAAGACGTTAAGGCAGATATATGAGGAGAGAAGGCCTCTCTACTTCAAATACGCCGATATCGTAATCGATTGCCGGGGAAAAGAGCCGGACGAAATAATCGCCGAGATATTAAAGCGCTATCGCCGGTTCAACAAGGGAAGTTAACCTTATTTCCGAAGTGACTGTACCGCCGCTTTGATTCCAGCGCCACTTTCCGTCTTGTAGCCTTCTTCCGCCAGCAGTTTCTCCAGCGCGGAGAGGATGAGCAATACGTTCTGCTCGGTGGAGGCATAGCCCATAAGCCCGATGCGCCAGACCTTACCCTTCAATGTTCCCAGCCCGCCACCGATTTCGATGCTGTAATCGCTGAGGAGACGCTGTCGTATCCGGGCATCGTCAATGCCTTCCGGAATGCGAACTGTGGTCAGTGTGTTGAGGCGGTAGCCGGGCTGAACATGCAAGGTGAGTCCTATTGCCTCCAGACCAGCCTGAAGCGCGGCGCCATGCCTGGCATGACGCTGGATGCGTGCCTCCAAACCTTCCTCGGCGGCGAGCGCCAACGCCTCGCGCAGGGCGTAGAACATGCAGGCGGGTGCCGTGTGATGATAGGCCCTTTGACCTTTGTCCCTTATCCAGTACTTGGAAAGCAATGAGAGGTCAAGATAGTAGCTGGGTATAGCATGTGAGCGGTTCGGGATAGTGTCCATGGCCTTCTGGCTGACGGTGATGGGGGACAGTCCGGGCGGGCAGCTGAGGCACTTCTGAGAGCAACTGTAGCAGATGTCAATGCCCCAGTCGTCCACCGCCAGCTCATGTCCTCCCAGAGATGTAACCGCATCGACCAGGAACAGAGCTTCATGCTGCTTTGCCAATTGAGCAGCTTCGGTAAGCGGTTGAAGAACGCCGGTGGAGGTCTCAGCGTGGACCAGTGCCAGCAGCTTCACTTTCCCCCGGGATTTAAGGGCGGCTTCGATTGCCTCGGGCTCAATGATGTGGCCCCACTCGGCATCCAGCTGGATAACCTCCGCACCGCAGCGCAGGGCTATGTTTATCATCCGGTCGGCAAAGAACCCGTTATTCGCGATGACGGCAACGTCACCCGGTTCCAGGAAATTGCAGAGGCCGGCTTCCATACCCGCCGAACCGGTGGCCGAGATGGGGAAGGTAAGCTTGTTCTCGGTCTGGAAAAGGTAGCGCAGGAGGCTCATGGTGTCTTCCATGATAGTGTAAAAATATGGGTCCATATGCCCGAGCACGGGTGCCATCATAGCCTGCTGGACGTGGGGGTGGACATTGCTGGGGCCGGGACCGAGAAGGATACGTTGCGGGGGTTTAATTTCCTGATATGGAATACCGGGCATTGCCAATCACCTCATAAAATATTCTTGGACAGGGGCCTTAAGATTTTAACAGATTGCCCAGCATTTTATCAATAAGCGGTCTGGCTTTATCCTCGGGCAGACAGTAATGCATGGTGGTGAACCTCTGCCGGAAACGGGCGACCTCCCGGGCAACACTCTTTTTTTCCAGGATGACTGCCGCCATGTAGTCGGCTAGCTCGGCGAAGTCGGCTTCCTTCATACCGAAGCGGGTCATCTCCTGGACACCGGTTCTCAGGCCGCTGCTGGCGGTGAAACCCTCGTCATCGGGCAGTGCCTGAAAGTTGACGATGATGTTATTTTCCTCCAGCCGCTCCGCCATCTCCACGCCGCGGGCATAGCCCACGCGCAGGAGGACCTGGTGCGTTTCCGTGTGGTTGACGGCGGGGTCTCCCTCTACCTGAAGCCCACGTTCCTTCAGCGCCAGGGCAAAGGCTTTGGCATTGGCCAGTACCTGCCGCTGGTAATCGCGCCCGTAGGTGTTCATCTCGTAGGCGGCCATGAGCAGCCCGAGCAGTGTGCCGAGATGGTGGTTGCTGACGCTGCCCGGAAAAGACCTCCGTGAAATGCTCCCCCAGAGTTCGGAGTAATTCGAGTCCGGGCTCATATTGCTGGCGATGATACCGCGCTGCGTGCCGAAGAAAGTCTTGTGTGTGGAGCCGGTGACGATATCGGCACCCTCCTTCAGTGGCTCTTGGAAATGAGGGCCGAACAGCCCGAGGACATGGGCCGCATCATACATGACGATTGGCTTTGGCTTCATATCGGCGATTATCCGGGCTATTTCCGGCACCGGCTCGTGATATATAATCATGCTCTTGCCGAAGATAAGCAGTTCTGGCTGGTACTTGGTGATGAGTTCGGTGGCTCTGGCGATGTCTATCTGGTACGGATTTTCGGCAAGAACGGGGAAATTTACCACCGCCCATCGGTCGGTAGCCGGGTCTATGGAAACGAAGTCCCTCAGCGTGCCCATGGGCTGTGCGCTCAGGTGGCCACCCCGTCCGATGTGATGGTTCATGACATATCTCATTCGCCTCGGCTCAGTGTGTCGGTCGGTCCGGTTCAGGTAATCCGCGATACCGCTATACGTGGTGGCATTGGCCATCAGACCGCTGATGAGCCTTGCTTCCACCTCCGAGCAGTCGAGGAACTTTTTTAATTGCGCCTGCACTTCCTTCTCCACCTCGGCAATGAACCTGGTGCCCTGGTAGTAAAACGCGTCCATGTTTCCCAGCGCTTCCACCTTGCGGTGTTCGGCGTACCGGTGTGATGGGTCAGCGATGGTGAGCAGTTTTACCAGCGGTGATGCCGTCTGCTCCGACGGTATCAGGTTGATAGCCTGCTGTTGTCGCCAG
>CBFDCY010000026.1:0-9744 GCA_965603425.1 uncultured Dehalococcoidia bacterium
TATATCGACTCAATCATCGAAGATGTTCGCTGGCTGGGATTTGACTGGCAGGACCGGCTGTTCTATGCCTCGGGCTACTTTGAGCAAATGTACCAGTATGCTGTGCAGCTGGTTGAAGCCGGTAAAGCTTACGTTGACGAACTGAGCGCCGAGGAAATCAGGGACTACCGCGGCACCTTAATTGATCCAGGCAAGCAAAGCCCGTACCGGGACCGTTCCATCGAGGAAAACCTCGACCTGTTCCAGCGCATGCGGGCCGGCGAATTCCCTGACGGCTCACGTGTGCTCCGTGCGAAAATCGACATGGCTTCTAGTAACCTGAATATGCGAGACCCGGTCATGTACCGTATCCTGCACGCCGAGCACCCCCGCACGGGCGATAATTGGTGCATCTATCCCATGTATGACTGGGCGCATGGCCTTGAGGACTCTATCGAGGAGATTACCCATTCCATCTGCACACTGGAATTTGAAGACCATCGTCCGCTGTACGACTGGTTCCTGGACGAGCTGGGTATCTATCACCCACAGCAGATTGAGTTCGCCCGACTCAATCTCACCTACACCGTGATGAGCAAGCGCCTGCTTTTGGAGCTGGTGCAGGCAGGGCACGTGAGTGGCTGGGACGACCCGCGGATGCCGACGATATCGGGTTTGCGCCGGCGTGGCTACACGCCGGAGTCCATCCGTGACTTTGCCCGGCGCATCGGGGTGGCAAAGACCGACAGCACGATTGATATTGCCTTGCTTGAGCACAGCCTCCGCGAGGATTTGAACCGGCGGGCACAGCGTGTTATGGCGGTATTGCGCCCGCTGCGGGTGGTCATTGAGAACTATCCGGAAGGCCAGGTGGAAGAAATGGACGCGGTGAATAACCCCGAGGACCCCGGTGCGGGGACGCGCAAGGTGCCTTTTTCGCGAGTGCTTTATATTGAACGGGAGGATTTTCGCGAAGACCCACCAAATAAATTCTTTCGCCTGGCACCGGGCCGTGAGGTGCGACTGAGATACGCGTACTTTATCACCTGTGTGGGTGTGGTCAAGGATGAAAAAACTGGCGAAGTGGTTGAGCTCCGCTGTACTTATGACCCGGCCACGCGAGGTGGAGATGCCCCGGATGGGCGGAAGGTCAAGGCAACGCTGCACTGGGTATCGGCTGAGCACGCCCTTGAAGCTGAAGCGCGCCTGTACGACCACTTATTCAGCAAGGAAGACCCGACTGACGTGGAGGGCGGGGCTGATTTCAAGGATTATCTGAACCCCAATTCCCTGGAGATATTGACCTCGTGTCGTGTTGAACCCGGTCTTGCCGGGGCCACGCTCGGAAGTCGGTACCAGTTCGAAAGGCAGGGCTATTTCTGCGTCGACCCCGATTCATCTGCCGGAAAACTCGTGTTCAACCGGACGGTGTCGTTGCGGGATACCTGGGCCAAGATAGAGAAGCAGGGAGATAAGTAAGTTCCCCGATAATGTTGGCCAAGAGGTAGTCAGGGCATGGTGAAAGAGAATACCAAGCGAACAACTAAAGACTGGCTTAAAGTCACTGCCCTGCTCCTGGATGAGGTGATTGCCATTGCTTTGGTACTGGGAGCGCTGTGGTTCTTCAAGGTCGAGTTTCCTCTCTGGGCAGCGGTTGCGGTGGCCTTGTTGCTTGGTGGCATAGCTTTCATCACTTATAAACTGGTCATGCCCAGTTTTCACGCCAGGCAGGTTACCGGACCGGAGGGGATGCTCGGCTATGTGGGCGAGGTCATGGAACCACTGACACCGAAGGGAATGGTCAAGGTTGAGGGTGAGTACTGGAAGGCAAGGTCGGTGGATGGGGATGTTGCTGTGGGGGAAAGCGTGGAAATTCTGGGTCTGGATAAACTGACGCTTGAAGTAAAACATAAAGCGGAGTAGCTGCTAGAGGTTAATGATAGAGCCGGAATATGTTGCCCTGTACCGCTCGGGAGAGTTGGCACGCCGTGCCCGGGCGCTGGAGGCGCGGTTGCGTTCCTGTGATATCTGCCCGCGAGAATGCGGCGTGAATCGACTGGCCGAGGAAGCTGGTTTCTGTCACTCAGGTTATCTGCCGATAGTGGCAGCGGTCTGTGCCCATCGTGGCGAGGAGCCGGCCATATCCGGAGATAAAGGCTCGGGGACAATCTTTTTCGGCAACTGTAATCTGCGCTGTACTTACTGCCAGAACCACCAGATAAGCCAGAACCACAGGGCGCAGCGGAGCAGACAGGTTGACCATCAGGCTCTGGCCAATCATATGCTTTATCTCCAGAACGAGCTGGGCTGCCATAATATAAACTTCGTCTCGCCGTCGCACTTTGTCCCGCAGATATTAAAGGCGTTGCTGGCAGCGGTGCCAATGGGCCTGCATATCCCTCTGGTCTACAATACCAGCAGCTACGACTCGGTTGGTTCTTTAAAGGCGCTGGATGGCATCATCAGCGTCTACCTTGCCGACCTCAGGTATGCCTCAAATAAGTGGGGCCAAAAGTTATCTCAGGTTTTCGACTACGTGGAGCGTGCCAGAGGCGCCATTAAGGAAATGTACCGGCAGGTTGGCAATCTGGTGGTGGACGAAGGTGGCATGGCGCAGAGAGGACTGATTGTGCGGCATCTGATACTGCCCAATGAACTGGCAGGAAGTCGCGAATCGCTTACGTGGCTGGTCAACGAAGTCTCACCGGAGGTAACGGTCAGTATCATGGCGCAGTATTATCCCGCCCACCGCGCTCTGAAAATACCTGAGCTTGCCCGTAAAATCACGGCGCAGGAATACGAAGAGGTTATCGCGTTGCTTGACGAACTGGGGATAGAAAATGGCTGGGTGCAGGCAATGGACGCTTCAGATACCTACCAGCCTGATTTTGCCCGTGAAGGGCACCCTTTTGAACCAGCGATAGGCCGCCTGAAATAAGATTCAGCGTCTACTGGCTGGATTTACCCTTCTTTTTCATCCAGGCAAAGTTTATCTTCTTGCCGTTACGCTTGTCTTTCTTGTTTGCGTTCTCGATAAATGTTTTGACGTCGGTCAGGGGCTTTTCAGTCATGACGGAATATTTCCTCCGATTAAAGAAACCAATTCATTATACTATATCGGTGTCTTGAAGGCAAAACTGGCTCTTGACAATGAGAGCCAGGCTACTTAAAGTATTCATTATCGAATAAAAAGGTACGCTATCAATGCAAGATATAGCACCTGTAATCGTTTTTGTCGGCGTCCTGGTCTTTCTGGCCCATATTTTCACCGCTATTTTCAGTCGAACCAAGGTCCCTGACGTTCTGCTGCTAATCATTATTGGTATCTGTGTCGGTCCGGTTCTGGGGCTGGTTTCGCCGGCCGACTTCGGCGCTGTGGGGTCGGTATTAACTACGGTAACGCTGATTATCATTCTCTTTGAAAGCGGTACCGCTCTGGAACTCATGAGCCTGCGTTCGGCGGTGGGTGGTGCCATGGCCCTGGCCGCGGTGAGTTTTTTCCTTTCCATGGGGGCAGTGGCTGGACTTGCGCTCTGGCTCACCGACCTGGAGCTCATTCCGGCCTTTATTCTGGGCGCCATTGTCGGCTCAATATCAGAAGCCGTCGTTATTCCTATGATCAAGCAGCTCCGGATGAGGAAAGACAGTAAGACGATGCTTTCCCTTGAATCATCGGTCAATGATGTGCTCAGTATCGTCATAACCTTCGCCCTCGTTCAGGCCTACTTGATAGGCGAGTTCCAGTGGGCTGTGGTTACTGGAGACCTGATTTCGAAATTCCTGGTGGCGGTGGTATTTGGCGTGGCCGGAGCCTTTGTCTGGGCGCGACTGCTGAATCGCATTCACGCCATAAAAAATGCCATGTTCACCACGGCGGCTTTCGTCTTCATCATCTATGGCGTTGTTGAGATACTGAATTTTAACGGCGCCATTGCCGCGCTGGCCTTTGGTATCACAATTGGCAACGTGGAGTCAATCCGCTTCTACATATTCCGACGACCTCAGGCCAGTGAGGCGGAGGGACTCAACCCGAACGAGAAAGCCTTTTTCAGTGAAGTCGCGTTCCTGCTGAAAACGTTCTTCTTTGTTTATCTTGGTATCTCTCTGGAACTGATAAGCGGGTGGCTGATTCAGCTGGCGCTGATTCTCACCCTGTTCATTTTCCTGCTGCGTATCCCGGCGGTGAAGGTGACGGTAAGGAAATCCATACCGGCCAGGGACGCGTCGATTGTGGCTATTATGGTGCCGAAAGGTCTGGCAGCGGCCGTCTTGGCGACCGTTCCTCTTCAGGAGGGAGTACTTGGCGGGGAACTGATTAAAAGTGTGACCTACGGCGTTGTGCTGTCGAGCATTGTCATCACCTCCGTCATGCTCCTGCTGCTGGAGAAAACAGGCCTGTCAGCCTTATATATCTGGTTTTACTCCCTGGACAGAGAAAAAATGGCTGGCTACCGGCAGAGGCTGGCTTCAATCCAGGCGCCGGACCTGTCCGGTTTTCAAGTGCGTGTTCCCTCGGTCGATATCTCAAAACTACCCAAGAGGATAAAGACGGTGTCGTCTGGAACAAAAGCGCACGTGAAAACGCTGTTCTACGATTTTGGCCGCCCCAGCGAGTACCGGTTCGGCAGCAAAGGCAAGACGGATAAAACGAAGAAGTGACGCCATCCCCCCGGAATTGATTTTGAGACTGACAAGGTGATACACTTTAAGTTGATAGCATGAGTTTTACCGTAACTCAGGAGAGTTTTGACCGCCTCACTTCATACTGGAATGAATCCAGTTCCGGGTTGAAGTGGGGTTCAATTTTTGTTTTGCCGGCATGGCTGGAAACTTGGTGGCGTACTTTTCAGCCGGGGACAGAATTATATCTGGCGGCGGTGCGGGACGGGGCGGATATTATCGGCATCGCTCCGCTGCAGTTGAGAGGTGGGGAAGCCTGCTTTGTGGGCAGCCCGGATGTCTGCGATTACCAGGACTTCGTCATCGTGCCCGGGAGGGAGACTGAATTTTTCAATGCGTTGCTTGATGAACTTGCCGGAAAAGATGTCAATCAGCTCGACCTGAATCCGGTAAGGCCGGAATCAACCGTGATTACCAGTCTGGTGGATGTGGTGGAAAACCGTGGCGGTGATGCTGCGTACCAGGAAGTGGATGTGACCGTGGAGATGGACCTGCCGGGCACCTGGGAGGAATATCTTGATGGGCTGGATAAGAAACAGCGCCACGAAGTGAGACGCAAGCTGAGAAGGCTGTGGGGAGTCGATGATGTGCGCTATCGCTGCCATGAAGTTACCCCGCAGGATGTCAGTGGCCTGACTGATACCTTTTTAAATCTCTTTGCCTTGAGCCGTGAAGAAAAGGCTGATTTTATGACATCGCAGATGGAAACGTTTTTTCACTCAATAGCTCAGGCCATGACGGAGATTAAATTGCTGCGATATGGTATCCTTGAGATGGAATCACATCCCGCGGCAATGATTATGGGCTTTGATTACCACCAGGCATTGTACCTCTATAACAGCGCCTTCGACCCGCAGTATAATTCGCTGAGTGCCGGTTTGCTTTCCAAGGTGCTCTGTATCAAGGAGAGCATTGCTTTGGGCAGGAGGAAGTGGGACTTTCTAAAGGGCGCTGAGAAGTATAAATACCAGCTGGGAGGCAGTGAAATCAAGCTGTACGACTGCCGGATAACGATTGGATAGAGGGGGCTAGGGAGAATATTTTGCGCGACGAAAAGCCACTCAAGATCGCCATGCTCAGCGCTCATAGCTGCCCGGTAGGCAGGTTGGGCACCAAAGACACCGGCGGTATGAGCGTCTATGTTCTGGAACTGGCGCGCGAACTGGGCAAGCTAGGGCATCAAGTTGACGTTTATACTAGGGTCCATGACTCTATGGATAAGATAATCTATGAATTGGGGCAGAACGCCCGCCTCATTCATCTCAGGGCGGGTGAGGACGAGGAGATACATAAGCTGGCCGTATATCCCCACCTCCCTGATTTCGTCCAGCGCCTTGAGGATTATCGAAGAGACAATGACCTGCATTATGATTTGATATACAGCCATTACTGGCTTTCAGCGTGGGCAGGAAAGCGCTTGCAGAAATGGTGGCGGGTGCCGCACATGGTCATGTTCCATACCCTTGGTGCCGTGAAGAACGCGGTAGGTGTGGGGACAAAGGAACCTGAACTCCGTATCAAGACGGAATATTCCGTAACCAACAGTTGCCATCGTGTTATTGCCGCTACCGAAAAAGAGAAGGCGGACTTAATAAGGCACTATGGTGCACCAGTGGAAAGAGTCAGCGTTGTGCCGTGCGGCGTCAATCTGGACATATTCAGACCGATTGATAAGAAGGGGGCCAGGAGCCAGCTTGGCCTGAACGGTGACAAAACCGTCGTGTTTGTCGGGCGCATTGAACCTCTGAAGGGCATCGACCGGTTAATGATGGCCATGACGCATCTTGAGAACGGTTATCGTCCGCGACTTCTCGTCATTGGTGGTGGGGAGAACAGTCGGCATGAAGTTGAACGCTTGAAGAAACTGGCAGAGGAGCTGCGGATAGAGGATACGATCGACTTTATGGGCTTGATAAAGCAGCCCGATTTGCCGCTTTTCTACAGCGCGGCCGATGTCTGTGTTGTTCCGTCATATTACGAAAGCTTCGGCCTGGTGGCGCTGGAATCGCTTGCCTGCGGCACGCCGGTGGTGACAACTAAGGTGGGCGGCGCGGAGGATATCATCCGGCACGGTGAAACCGGCTATCTGGTTGCGGATAATGACCCCCGAAGCTTGGCGGACAAGATAATGCTGGCGCTCTCCCTGTCGGATAATAACGGGCATCTGGCATCGGTAATGCGGACTTCACTGGAGCCGTTTGGCTGGTCGAATATCGCGGAAGCGATAGCCCGTGAATGCCGTGCGCTCCTGGTGAGTGGCACGGGGGGAACTGGCTAGTCAATCCGCTTTTCGTAGTAGAGACTGCGTGTCATTACCTGGAAACCGGACGATTTGTAAAGCGAATAGGCGGCATGGTTGTCGCTGTCCACGGTTAATTCTACCGCTTTGACCTGTTTATCATGGAGATATGACAGCCCCGCCTGTAGTGCCAGTTTGCTGATACCTTGCCCCCGGTAATCGGGGTCCACGCCGAGCATGAGGATGCGTCCCTTTCTCCCACCCGTTTCCGTGTCTGTTTCACCGTTTATTTTCGTCCAGCAGTAGCCGACGAGTCGGTCGCCGTCATATACGAGCACCACGTCTTCCGCGGCGGCGTCGCTCAGGCTCAAGGAGTAGGCAATCTCTTCCGGCGTGTTCGGGTTAAAGCCCCAGGTGTCGCCAAAGCAGCGATTCTGGACATTGGCCAGCTTTGCTTCCTCTCCGCACTGCAGGTGGCGCAGGGTGAATTCATTCCGGGACATATCCGGCAGCTTCAAAGCGCTCAGCGGCAGGGCCATTTCGAGGAATTGCCTGACCACATTGAAGCCCAGCATGGAGAGTGCTTCCCTGGCAGCGCTGTTTTCCTCCGGCACACTGACGTGTATAATCTCGACCGGCAGTTCTCTGGCGCGCTGTGTGGCCTGGTCAAGAAGGCGCTTCGCCAGGCCTTTTCGGCGATGCGCGGGGTGCACCAGGCAGTCGAGCAGCACACGGCGGGTGATAAATTCCGGCGTGACACTCAGGAAACCGATGATTTTTCCGGATGTCTCAGCGATAAAAAGGTCGCTTTCCGGGTGGTAGGGGGGCCGCTGCAAATTTTCCCATAGAGTTTGTCGGGATGTACGGCGTTCTGACCTGTCTATCCGTTCCGCTTCAATATGAAGGTTGACGTACCCATCGAAGTCTGAGGGCAGGTAATTCCTGACCTTATAGGTTTGCTGGCTCATCATGCTGTATCTCTATTCCAAGATTGTAACAAGTACCCCGATGTTATACAATATTTTATAGGTACCCCGTAGCAAGGAGATTCCCCAAGTGTCAGTTCCAGTTAAGAAAGCCGATGTCCTTGTCATTACGCCACACCCTGATGACGCCGAGTTTGGTGTAGCCGGTACCGTGGTCAAATGGGTGGCGGAAGGCAGGGAAATCGTCTATGCAGTGTGTACCAACGGCGATAAAGGCACCAGCGATTACAGCATGAAAGCGAAGGCGCTGGCCGAAATCAGGGAACGCGAGCAGCTTTGCGCGGCCGAAGTGCTTGGGGTCAGGGAGGTTATATTCCTGCGCCACGAGGATCAGAGCCTGGAAGATACGCCCGAGTTCCGCAAGGAAATCGTCCGCCTGATAAGGACGTACCGACCGGACATCGTCGTCTCGGCTGACCCGTACCGGCGTTACATCTGGCATCGCGACCATAGAATTACCGGTCGGGTTGTCCTGGACGCCGTTTTCCCTTACGCCAGAGACCATCTTGCCTATCCAGACCTGCTGGAAGAAGGGCTCGAACCGCACAAGGTGAAAGAGGTCTGGCTCTGGGCCATCGCCGACAATATAAACCACCGGTCCGATATCACGGATACATTTGACCTCAAGGTGAAGGCGTTGCGCTGCCACGAGAGCCAGGTGGGCAATGACCATTTACCAGACCTGGAGGAAAGGCTCAGGCAGTGGGCGAAGGAGAGGGCCAAGGGAACGGAATACGAGCTTGCCGAAGCCTTTCACCGTGAGGAAATTCTCTGGTAGCCGGGGCTCCTGTCAGGGCGAAAGCCAGAGCACGTCACCACAGAGGTCCGGGCGATGGGGGCGAGAGGAGAAGGTGGTGAATTCGTCTTTTTCCTTCTTTAAAGTGGTCGGCTCTCCATGCCCCGGGTAGACCTGGGTATTACAATCCAGCGTGAAAATCTTTTCCGTAATCGATTTTATTATCCGGGCGAAGTCGGCCGGCGTGTTCGTCCTGCCCGGCCCGCCGGGGAAAAGAGTGTCCCCCGAGAGAAGGTGGCTGCCCGTAATAAAGCACAGGCTGCCCGGGGTGTGACCGGGCGTGTGCGAAACTGCCATATGAACTTTCCCGAAGTTAATGGTATCGCCATCTTCGAGCATTATCTCCGGCGGTGGTGACAGTACATCGGCATCGGCGGCGTGAGCCGCCAGCGGGATTTTAAGCTCCTGGCGCAATTGCGCCATCGCTCCGATGTGGTCCACGTGAGAATGGGTGAGCAGGATATACTTGGGGGTAGTGTCCTTCAGCCGGGCTATAATTTTATCGGCCTCGGCAGGGGCATCTATGATTGCACTCTCCTTCGTTTCCGGGCAGACGAGAATATAGGCGTTCGTGCCGAAAGGTCCCAGCTGGAGCCGTTCTATCTGTAGGCCGTTATTACTGGCCGCAACCATCATTGTCGTCACCTCACTTTCCGGAAGTTATTATACCACCTGGCCTGAAGCATAGTCGAAGCCGTGATTAAAGAAGTCAACGGCGGCCGTTTCGTTGACGTGACGGGGTTCGCCGATTAAAATAGCACCGGGTAAATGAATAAGGAGCATTCTATGGAACGAATATGGGCACCGTGGCGGATGCAGTTCATCAGGATGAAAAAACCGAAAGGTTGCTTTCTCTGTGATAATCCCAAGAAGGGTGACGATGCTCGGAATTACATACTTTACCGGGGCAGCGAAAATTTTGTTATACTGAACAGCTATCCCTATAATCCGGGTCATTTGATGGTGGCGCCTTACCGCCATGTGGCTTCTCTGGAAGATCTCACTGAAGAAGAGAGAAACGAACATTTTAAAATCGTGAGTCAATGTGTTAAAGTGCTGCGTGA
>CBFDCY010000027.1:0-9598 GCA_965603425.1 uncultured Dehalococcoidia bacterium
ATATTCAGATAACGCGCCGGAATGATGACATCGGTGTTCACATCGGCGCCGTACTTGTGCACTTTGCCTTTTAGCATAAAGAGTTACCCTCCTTAGTTAATTTGTTTATCAGATTTCAACCACTCTGGGCAGGTCTTTACTATCGTGCAGTTTCTCGCGCCAGCTTTTCCGCATCCTGACCATCGCTCCACTTCCTCAGTAGCCCGATTTTTTCCCGGTGATGTTTTCAATATCAATTCTTACCACTGCGGTACGGTCAGCCTTTTCAAATTCCACGGCCGTCCCTTTTCCCTCAAACTGTCGCATAAGTACCGTCAAACCACGGATTTTGTCGGCTTCATCCTCCAGGATATGCGCGCGACCCACGCCGATAACGCTCCGGTATCTGGCTGACCAGCCGCAGGGTTTCTCGGCACCGGTAATCTCAACATCCGTGTCTATCTCCAAACAGACCCTATTATTATTCTTAATAAGCTCCAATTTACGGCCTTCCGGCGCGCAGTGGAAGTAGAAAGCATTATTTTCGTAGCCGAAGCAGACCGGCACCACGTAAGGTTCACTGCCGTCCACGAGGCCGAGCCGACATACCTTTGCCTGTTTTATAATTTGCTCTATCTCAGCGGGGTCAGTGATTTCCTTCTCTTTTTTCCGCATTGCTCGTTTTATTTCACAACCTCGTCGGGATGAGTGATTCGGCCGGTCACGGTACTGGCGGCGGCAACTGCTGGATTGGCGAGATACACCTCCGATTTGGGATGCCCCATTCTGCCGACAAAATTGCGGTTGGTGGTGGATATACAGCGTTCACCTGACGCCAGCACACCAGTATGGCCACCAAAGCATGGCCCACAGGTAGGCGTGCTCACCGCAGCACCGGCCTCAATAAATATCTCAATAAACCCTTCTTTTAGAGCGTCGGCATATACCTGCTGCGACCCCGGAATGATAATGCAGCGGACGTTGGGGTGCACTTTCTTCCCTTTTAATATTTGAGCGGCAATCCGCAAGTCATCATATCGACCGTTGGTGCAGCTGCCGATAATCGTCTGATTGATTTCGATATCTCCCACCTGACTGACCGGCCTGGCGTTGGCTGGCGAATGGGGAAAAGCCACCTGCGGCTCCAGCCCCGTGACGTCATACTCGATTACCTGGGCATATTCAGCATCCGGGTCAGGTTCATAGACATTATAGGGACCCTGTGCCTTAGATTTTATGTAAAGTTGTGTTTTGTTGTCCACCCGGAAAAGCCCGGCCTTGCCACCAGCTTCAATAGCCATGTTGGCCATGGTGAAACGTCCGTCCATGGGCAAAGCTTCAATCGCTTCACCGGTGAACTCCATCGCCGAATAGAGCGCACCGTCCACACCGATGTCACCGATAGTATAAAGGATAAGGTCCTTCCCTCCTACCCACTTGCCCAGATTGCCGTGGTAAATAAACTTCACCGTCGGGGGAACCTTCATCCAGAGGTCTCCGGTTGCCATAGCCGCTGCCATGTCAGTTGAGCCTACACCAGTGGCAAAAGCGCCCACCGCACCGTAGGTGCAGGTATGGGAGTCGCCGCCGATGACCACCTGGCCGGGAAGCACGATACCTTGCTCCGGCAGCAGCACATGCTCAATGCCCGCCTTGCCAATTTCAAAGAACACGGTCTCCTGCTCGCGGCAAAACTCACGCATCATTTTGCCAATTTCGGCGGAGGCGATGTCCCGGGTAGGCATAAAATGGTCGAGCACCATCACGATTTTCTTGGGGTCAAAAACACGGCTCACGCCAATTTTCTGGAACTCCTTGATGGCAATTGGAGCCGTGATATCATTTCCCAGAACAATATCTACCTTAGCATTGACGAATTCCCCAGCACTCACCTGTTTTCGCCCCGTATGTGCCGCCAGTATTTTCTCAGCCAGATTCATCTTCATTTCCTTCCTTTGCTCTTCTCAAATGAATTCTATCCTATCCAGCGAGGCATGATTAGCACGCCGAGAACAATAGCCGCGGCTACCGCCGCTATGAGATACAAACCCGTTCCCGCCGCAAGGCCGATACCAGCCATCACCCAAATTGTGGCCGCCGTGGTCAGGCCAGCAACAATGCCTCCCTGGCGGTGCAGGATGACCCCGGCCCCCAGAAAACCAACGCCGACCACCACTCCAGCGGCCACCCGTGACGGGTCGCCGGCAGCGCCAAACCCGTAAATGGAAACAAGAGAAATCAGGGCCGCCCCAGTTGAGATAAGCACATGTGTTCTCATCCCAGCCTGTTTTCCGGCTCTTTCTCTCTGGTAGCCGATGGCCGCTCCCAGAGCCGCGGCCAGCAGAAGGCGCAGCACCATTTCCAGTGCGATAGGCATCTCAGGCTCTACTCAGCTTTCTTTTTTGCGGTCAGCAACCGGTTGAGGGCATTGATGTACGCTTTGGCACTTGCCACTATAATATCGGTATCCGCTCCTCGCCCGGTATAGGTAACGCCATCACTCTCAATCCGGCACAGTACCTCGCCAATGGCATCAATACCTTCGGTTATTGATTTAATACTGAATTCGGTAAGCGTGTTGGGCATCTTAACTATCTTATCAACCGCTTTGAAGGCCGCGTCAACCGGCCCACTGCCCAGCGCGGCATCGGACTGCGCCTGTCCTTCAGAGTCGGTTATTACCACCGACGCCGTTGGAATGCCACGGTCGCCACAGGAAATCTGAATGCGGTCGAGGTGATAAACCTGCGAAACCGTGCGTTGCTCCTCGGCAACCAGCGATTCGATATCCCGGTCGGCTACTTCCTTTTTCTTATCCGCCAGCTCCTTGAAAGCACGAAAGACACGGGTGAAGTCTTCGTCTTCCAGGGTGTAACCCAGCTCGGCCAGCCTCTCACGCAGGGCATGCCGCCCGCTCAATTTTCCCAGCACCAGGCTGCTTGATGGTATGCCCACAGTCTTGGGGTCCATAATTTCGAAGGTGATGGGCATCTTGATAACACCGTCCTGGTGTATCCCGGACTCATGCCGGAAGGCGTTGGCGCCAACGATAGCTTTATTCGGCTGCACGGAGAATCCGCTCAATTCGCTTACCATCCGGCTCGTTTTGTAGATTTGCCTGGTATCTATACCCGTATCGAGGTTAAATAAGTCGCGGCGGGTCTTGATAGCCATCACAATTTCCTCAAGTGAAGCGTTGCCTGCCCGCTCCCCGATGCCATTGATGGTGCATTCCACCTGCCGGCACCCGTGCCTGACTGCCTCCAGGCTGTTGGCCACTGCCAGGCCAAGGTCATTATGGCAGTGCATACTGACCACGGTCTTTTCGATACCGGGTACATTCTGGAAAATACCATCGATGAGTCTGCCAAATTCCTCCGGAATAGCATAGCCCATGGTATCAGGGATGTTGAGGGTGACAGCGCCAGCTTCGATAGCAATTTGGAGTATCTGGTATAGATAGGCCGGTTCAGTCCGGCTGGCATCCATTGGTGAGAATTCAACGTTATCGGTGTAGCCCTTCGCACGGGATACCATGGCACGCGTCAATTGCAGAATTTCGTCGCGGTCTTTTTTCAACACGTGCATGAGGTGGATATCCGATGAAGATACGAATACGTGAATACAGGGATGTGCCGCACCTTTAACTGCCTCCCAGGCGCGGTCAATATCGTCCGTATTCGCTCGCGCCAGACCACAGATGATGCTGCCGCGTACTTCTTCAGCGATGAGCTTTACCGACTCGAAATCGCCCGGTGAACTGATGGGGAAGCCAGCCTCAATGACATCCACACCGAGCTTCTCAAGCTGCCTGGCGATTTCAAGTTTCTCATTAAGGTTGAGGCTGCCGCCGGCTGCCTGTTCGCCATCGCGCAGTGTGGTATCAAAGACAATTACCTTGTCCATCTCGCTCCCCCATTTTTTTATTGTCTATTTAACTGTCGCTAAGATTTCCGTTTACTTGGCCAGCCACGGCATCATCTTGCGCAGTTCAGCCCCGACTATCTCAATCGGGTGCTCCCTGTCCTTGCGCTTCAGCGCATTGAAGACCGGCAGGCCAGCCTTGTTCTCCAGAATCCACTCACGGGCAAAAGTGCCGTCCTGAATCTCACCCAGAACTTCCCAGAGGTTCTCCCTTACGCCATCATCAATTACCCTGGGGCCCCGGGTTATATCACCGTACTGGGCCGTATAGCTGACCGAGTCACGCATAAAACTGATGCCGCCTTTGTAGATAAGGTCAACAATGAGTTTGAGCTCATTAAGGCACTCGAAGTAAGCCAGCTCCGGCTGATAGCCAGCCTCCACCAACGTTTCAAAGGTGGCCTTGAGCAGAGCGGTGACTCCGCCGCAGAGTATTGTCTGCTCACCGAAGAGGTCAGTTTCTGTCTCCTCGGCGAAAGTCGTTTCCAGGACTCCGGCACGGGCACAGCCAATGACCGCTGAATAGGCGAGCGCCTTTTCTTTCGCCTGTCCGGAAGCGTCCTGAAAGACAGCCACCAACGCGGGTACGCCCTGTCCTTGGGTGAAGAAATCGCGGAGCATGTTGCCCGGGCTCTTGGGCGCTATCATGGTTACGTCAATATCCGGTGACGGCACGACCTGATTATAGTGAACGGTGAAGCCATGAGAAACCATAAGCATATTACCCTTGGACAGCCCCGGCGCAATATGCTCATTGTAAATCTGCTGATGCAGGCTATCGTGCGCGAGCAGCATGACGATATCCGCTGCTTTGGCCGCGTCGGCAACCAAAGCCACCTTTAACCCGTCAGCCTCGGCCCTCGCCTTGCTTTTGCTGCCTTCATAAAGTCCTATAATCACATCACAGCCGCTATCTTTAAGATTCAGTGACTGGCCACGTCCCTGGTTACCATAGCCGATAACGGCAATCACTTTGCCTTTCAGCAAATTCTGATCCACATCTTTCTCGTAATACACCTTGGCCATATCTTTTTATTCAACCCCCTTTATCATTTACTCGCGCCTTTAGAATCTGCGCTAATTCATATTGAAACTGTATTTACAATATCTTATATCCTTCCTTTCTAGTTTTTAACGGTCTTTCTTCAACACGCAACTGGCCGGTACTTCCCCGCAGCATGGCGATGCTGCCCGTCCTGGCCACCTCTTTTATGCCGAAGCTCCGCAGCAAGTTCAGCAACGAATCAATCTTATCTTCATCGCCGGTTATCTCGATGGTCACGGAATCACCGGCCACATCGACAATGCTGGCACGGAAGATATCGACAATTTCGATTATTTCACTGCGAGTCGATGAGGTCGCTTTGACCTTTATCAATGCCAGCTCTCTCACCGTGATATTATCGTCAGTAACGTCGACAACTTTGACCACGTTAACCACCTTGCTCAACTGCTTTCTTACCTGTTCCAGAATACTGGCCGTACCATTAACCACGATGGTCATGCGTGACAGGTTGGGCAGTTCACTATGTCCCACGGCAATGCTTTCAATATTAAAGCCCCGTCTTCTAAACAGACCGGCCATACGGGTCAGCACGCCGGGTTTGTCCTCAACCAGCGCCACCAGAGTATGTCTCATTTTGCCAGATGCCACTTCAGTTCAGCCCCACGAAATGTTTGTCCCTGCCCTAATCCAGGTCTTTGGTCGTTATATCAAGGACCTTCACGACATCGACTATTCTTTCCAGCTGTCTCCGGACCTGCCCCAATATCACTGCCGAACCTGAGACTACAATGGCAACCCTGGTCAGGCCGGGACGGTCGCTATCCTCAGTTTCTATGGTTTCGAGTACGTTTACGCTGTGTATATTGAAACCCCTCCTCCGGAAGACGTTGGACATGCGGTTCAAAACACCGGGTTTATCCTCTACCAATGCCAGCAGAATATGTTTCGTAGCTGCCATCATGCCACCTTTTTCGAGCCTATATATTGCTCACTTGCAGTTTCTTTGAATCTGAAATGGCCTTTACCGGTTGTTTGGGCTCCTCAATAATCTCGGCAACCGTTGCCCCAGGCGGAATCATGGGATAAACGTTTTCTTCCGGCTCCACCATAAAATCAATCAGGAACGGTCCGTTGTGTGCCATCGCCTGTTCGATTGCCGGGGCTACTTCTTCTTTATGCTTGACCCGCAACGCAGGCATACCGTACCCTTCTGCAATTTTAACAAAGTCAGGGCAGGATATCGGTGTGGCTACATACCGCCCTTTATAAAACAACTGTTGCCACTGCCTTACCATCCCCAGGTATCCATTATTGATAATGGCTATCTTGACCGGCGTCTGCTCCTGAACGATAGTACCCAGCTCCTGAATGGTCATCTGAAAACTGCCGTCGCCGTCAATGCACCAGACCACGGTATCGGGGCAGCCAACTTGAGCCCCCATAGCCGCCGGCAGGCCAAATCCCATTGCGCCAAGACCTCCGGATGAAAGCAGCGTATTGGGCTTATTGAACCAGTAGTGCTGTGCCGCCCACATCTGGTGCTGCCCGACTCCAGTCACAATTATGGCTTCGCCCCGGGTTATTTCATATATCTGACGAACCACATACTGCGGCAGAAGCCCATCGTCACCCCTGATATCGATTGATGGGTGTTCCTTCCGCCAATCATCAAGCTGATTGATCCAGCTAAGGCGGTCAACAGGAATAAGCTGTTTGTTCAGTTCCTGCAAAACCATCCTGACATCGCCCACGATGGGTACATCCACACGGACGTTCTTGCCAATCTCTGCCGGGTCAATATCAATGTGCACGATATGAGCGTGAGGGGCAAAGGCGCTTATTTTTCCCGTTACTCTATCATCAAATCTCATGCCAATGGCGACAAGCACATCGGCGTTCTCGATGGCATAGTTCGCGTAGACCATTCCGTGCATGCCCACCATACCATAGCTAAGAGCATGGCTCTCCGGGAAGCAGCCAACGCCCAGTAAGGTGGTCGCCACCGGTACCTGTGCCGCTTCCGCCAGGTATTTCAGTTCATCGTATGCCTCTGAAACATTAACCCCCCGCCCGGCAATGATAACGGGATGCTTGGCTTCGTTAATCAGCTTGGCCGCCTTCTTGATTTGCGCCGGATGACCCTGCAGCGTTGGTTTGTAGCCGGGTAAATTCATCTTGTCCGGATAGTGGAATTCAGTCTGCTCCAGAAACACGTCACGGGGTATATCAATCAATATGGGGCCGGGACGCCCGGTGCGAGCCAGATGAAAAGCCTCTTTGATTATTGTAGCCAGATGGTTCACTTCCATGACCAGATAGTTATGTTTGGTGATGGGCAACGTTATACCGGTAATATCCGTTTCCTGGAAGGCATCACGGCCAATGAAATCCCTCCGGACCTGTCCGGTTACCGCGATTACCGGAACCGAATCAAGAAAGGCATTGGCGATGCCGGTCACCAGATTGGTTGCTCCGGGACCGGAAGTGGCAAAGCACACGCCTACTTTTCCCGTAGCCCGCGCATAGCCGTCAGCGGCGTGTGATGCCCCCTGTTCGTGGCGTACCAGAATATGCCGAAGCTGAGGATACTGCGGCAGGGTATCATAGAGTGGAATGACCGATCCACCGGGAAAACCAAAAATAACCTCCACTCCTTCTTGTACCAAGCTTTCACATAAAACCTGTGCACCTGTCAGCTTCATGGCGGGCCTCCTCTAGCCTCCGAATACCGCTCCGGTACTCGCCGAGCATACCTTCTCGGCGTAATATCTGAGATAACCGGTCTTTACCTTCGATTCAAACGCCGGCAATTGCGCCAGACGTTGTTCTATTTCCTGCTCCGTCAATTCTACTTCCAGCTTGTAATTCGGAATATCCACCACAATGGTATCCCCTTCTTTCAAAGCGGCAATTGGACCCCGGCTTGCCGCCTCTGGAGAAACGTGACCGATGGCAGCGCCACGAGAACCTCCGGAAAAACGCCCGTCAGTTATGAGAGCAACCTTATTATCTATTCCCAGACCGCTGAGAAGAGAGGTGGGGGTCAGCATCTCTCTCATGCCCGGACCGCCTTTCGGTCCTTCGTAGCGGATAACGACCACGTCTCCCTCTTTTATAGCGCCGTCCATAATGGCCCTGGTTGCTTTCTCTTCGGAGTCAAATATCCTTGCCGGCCCGCGATGCGAGAGCATCTCTTCAGCTACCGCCGATCTCCGCACCACAGCGCCCTCAGGAGCGAGGTTGCCAAACAGTATCGCCAGCCCGCCAGTGGCCGCGAAGGCATTATCAACCGACCGTATTACATCACTATCCAGAATCCGGCTGCCGGCAATATTCTCGGCCAGTGTTTTACCAGTCGCCGTTTTCAAATCGAGCTTCAATAGTCCTTTTATTTCACTCATTACCGCCGATATACCGCCAGCATGGTTCAGGTCTTCAATGTGATATTTGGTATCTTTATCCACATATGCCGGCGACAGCTTGCAGAGGCAGGGTGTTTTCTGGCTTATCTCATTGACCAGCGTCAGTGGAAAGGCAGAGCCCGCCTCATGGGCAATAGCCATCAGGTGCAGCACCGAGTTGGTGCTGGCGCCAAGCGCCATATCAACGGTCAGGGCATTGTAAATGGATTCATTGCTGAGGAAATCACGGGGCCGGACGTTGTCCGCCAGCAGCCTCATTACTGCACGCCCGGCATCCTTTGCCAGGCCACGCCGTTGGGCATCTACCGCCGGGATGGTGCCGTTGCCCGGCAAGCCTATCCCTAAAACCTCAATCAGACAGTTCATGGTATTGGCGGTAAACATGCCCGAACAACTGCCACAGCCGGGGCAGGCGACCTGCTCCATCTGTTCCAATTCTTCTTCGCTCATCTTGCCGCTGAGAACCTTGCCTACTCCCTCGAATACCGAGATGAGGTCAACCTTTGGGCCAGCGCTGCCGAAGCGACTGGCCAGCATGGGCCCACCGCTGATGAAAATGGACGGGATATTCAATCGCATTGCCGCCATAAGCATCCCGGGGACTATCTTGTCACAGTTCGGAATGAAAACGAGGGCATCAAAGGCATGCGCCTCGGCTACTGTCTCCACGGAATCGGCAATCAGTTCCCGACTGGGCAGGCTGTATTTCATTCCGGGGTGGTTCATAACAATGCCATCACACACGGCAATAGTATTAACCTCAAAGGGAACACCCCCTCCCTCCCGTACACCTGCCTTCGCCGCCTGCGCAATATCACGCAGGTGGATATGCCCGGGAACAATCTCGCTGTAGCTGTTGATGATGCCGACAAATGGCTTTTTCATCTCCGAGCGGTTGCAGCCCAGAGCGTACAGCAGAGAGCGGTGCGGCGCCCTTTCTATTCCTTTCTTGACAACATCGCTTTTCAAGTCGAAGTCTCCCTTCCAGGTCGGTAAAAAAAATAACGGCCACTTACGCACGGACCAAATATACGGGAAGAACGCAGCAGCCCGTACCTCAAAATAGCATAGAACGAATTAGCTTGTCAAACCTGCGCTACGCACAATGGAGCAGGTCCGCCCGAGCCCAAATTTTAAAGCGCTTGTAGAACCTGCCGTATCTCCAGCCAGCTGACCAGCCCCTGTCTCAGGAGCTGGGGTGGGCTAACGGTCAAATCAACAATCGTGGAGAGCCCGCGTGACACTATCGAACCCTGGTCCAGAATCA
>CBFDCY010000028.1:0-9386 GCA_965603425.1 uncultured Dehalococcoidia bacterium
TCGTAATGCCGTCAGCGATATTGGGCCTTCCCTCATGCATTTTCAGTATCATTTCTGACGGTACGCCCCGGCTGGCGAGGAACTCATGTGTCCCCTGAGTGGCCTTGATTTTGAAGCCAAGATTGGCGAACTGCGCGGCGACTTCGTATACGGCGGGTCGGTCTTTCGGTGAAACCGTCACCAGGATAGTGCCATCTAGCGGGAGCAGTTGCTGGGCGGCAACTTCTGCCTTGAAAAAGGCGAGGCCAAAAGAATCGGCGATGCCGAGCACCTCGCCAGTGGAGCGCATCTCCGGCCCCAGAATGGGGTCGACCTCAGGGTACATATTGAAGGGGAATACCGCCTCTTTTACACCATAGTGTGGGATGACCCGGGGTTTGAGACCGATCTCAGGCAGCTTCTTGCCCAGCATCAGCTGGGTGGCAATGCGGGCCATGGAAACGTTGCACACCTTGGATACCAGCGGCACCGTTCGTGATGCCCGCGGGTTGGCTTCCAGTACATATACCATGTTGCTGGCAATCGCGTACTGGATATTCATCAGCCCGACGACGTTGAGCTCCTTGGCAATCTTCTTGGTGTATTCGTTAATGGTAGCAATGTGTTCCGGGGACAGGCTGACGGGAGGAATGACGCAGGCCGAGTCTCCGGAATGAATGCCTGCCAGTTCAATGTGCTCCATTACCGCCGGTACAAAGGCATCCGTGCCATCGGCGATGGCGTCAGCTTCCGCCTCAATCGCATTTTCCAGAAATTTGTCTATCAGGATGGGTCGGTCTGGGGTGACGCCCACGGCTGCGGCCACGTATTGGCGGAGCATCTCTTCGTCATAGACTACCTCCATGCCTCTCCCGCCCAGAACATAGGACGGGCGCACCATGAGAGGGTAACCTATTCGTTTGGCAACTTCCAGCGCTTCGGTTAAGTTGCTCGCCATGCCAGATTCCGGCATTGGGATACCAAGCTTGCTCATACGCTGGCGGAACCGGTCTCTGTCCTCGGCGAGGTCGATTGCCTCAGGTGACGTGCCCAGGATTTTTACTCCGGCTTCGGCCAGTTCGTTGGCAATGTTAAGCGGCGTCTGGCCGCCGAACTGGACAATCACACCTTCCGGCTTTTCCTTCTGATATATACTCAGGACATCTTCCACTGTCAGCGGCTCGAAATAGAGCTTGTCTGAGGTATCATAATCCGTAGAAACCGTTTCCGGGTTGCAGTTGACCATAATGGTCTCGTATCCTTCGTCGCGCAGGGTGAAGGCGGCGTGGACACAGCAGTAATCGAACTCAATTCCCTGGCCGATGCGGTTCGGCCCCCCTCCCAGCACCATAACCTTCTTTCGGATACTGCTGGACGTCTTGTCCGGGCCGTTATAGGTGGAGTAGTAGTAGGCGGCGTTTTCCACACCGCTTACCGGGACCGACTCCCAGCCCTCTACCACTCCCAGTGACACGCGTTTCTCCCTGACTTCTTTTTCCTTTACATTCAGGAGCTGCGCCAGATAGCGGTCGGCAAATCCGTCCTTCTTAGCCTGAATGAGCAGGTTGTCCGGCAGAGGTTTGCCGCGATATTTCAGAATCTGCTCTTCAAGCTCCACCAGCTCCTTCATCTGGTTGATGAACCAGGGTTTCAAGTAGGTTTTTTCATAGAGTGCCTGGACATCAGCGCCCTTGCGCAGCGCCTCGTACATGATGAACTGACGCTCGCTGCTCGCCTCACTGAGCATCTCCATCAGTTCGTCAAGCGATTTCTGGTGGAAGTCTCCGGCGAAGCCAAGCCCGTAGCGGCCATTTTCCAGCGAGCGGATTGATTTTTGGAACGCTTCCTTGTAGTTCCTGCCGATGCTCATCACTTCGCCGACGGCGCGCATCTGGGTGCCAAGCTTGTCCTGGGCGTCCTTGAATTTTTCAAAGGCCCAGCGGGCGAACTTGACCACCACATACTCGCCCCAGGGAGTGTATTTTTCCAGGGTGCCTTCCCGCCAGTAAGGGATTTCATCCAGCGTGAGGCCCCCGGCCAGTTTGGCGGAGATCAGGGCAATGGGAAAACCGGTGGCCTTGGAGGCGAGAGCCGAGGAACGGGACGTCCTCGGGTTAATTTCGATGACCACCACGCGGCCGGTCCTGGGGTCATGGGCAAACTGAATGTTGGTGCCGCCGATTACCCTTATTGCCTCGACAATCCGATAGGAATATTCCTGAAGGCGCTGCTGGAGCTCCTCGCTGATGGTCAGCATGGGTGCGGTACAGAACGAATCCCCGGTATGGACACCCATAGCATCAACGTTCTCAATGAAACAGACGGTTATCATCTGGTTCTTGGCGTCACGCACCACCTCCAGTTCCAGCTCTTCCCAGCCGAGGACTGATTCCTCGATGAGCACCTGGTTGATAAGGCTGGCGGCGATGCCGCGACTGGCCACCGTGCGCAGTTCCTCGACGTTATAGACCAGTCCCCCGCCGGTACCGCCCATACAGTATGCCGGACGGACCACCACCGGATAGCCAAGCTCTGCCGCTGCCTTTTCCGCGTCCTCAATGCTGTAAACAGCTTCGCTGCGGGGTATGTCAATGTCCAGGCGCTGCATTGTTTCCTTGAAGGCGATCCGGTCCTCGCCGCGAATGATGGCGTCGATTTCAACACCAATGACCTGAACGCCGTACTTATCCAGGATGCCGGCACGCGCCAGTTCGGCGCTCAGGTTCAGGCCGGTCTGTCCACCGAGATTGGGCAGCAGGGCGTCCGGGCGCTCAGTCTCGATGATTTTACTTATCGACTCCAGGTTCAACGGTTCGATATAGGTGACATCAGCCATTCCCGGGTCAGTCATGATGGTGGCCGGATTGGAATTCACCAGGATGATTTCGTAGCCCAGGCTGCGCAGCGCTTTGCACGCCTGCGTTCCGGAGTAGTCAAATTCGCAGGCCTGCCCGATAACTATGGGCCCGGAACCGATAATCATCACCTTGTGAATATCCGCTCTTTTTGGCATACAGGTGTCTCCTATCTATTCGGAAATACTGTTATCTCGGTAATATAACCTGACCAGACAAGTCAAGCACGGGTTTTACGCCATTATATCACGTCAGGGAGCGTTATCGAAGATACCCGGCGACGTTTTGATAAATAAAGTCGCAAAAACTTGTTCGGTTTAGTAAACCAACGCGGATGAAAAACTTGAAGCTTCGTATGGCCGGGCGTCTCTAGTCTGAATAGAAGGAGAATGCCACCACCGGGCCGGTTGCCGAGGCCATTACCGGAGTATAAGGGGTTAAGTATACCTCGTCGCAGTCTATCTGCGAGGTGATGATATCCCGCAGTGTCTCGCCAGCGGCTATGCCATCGGTATAGTGAAACATGGCGTGCACCTTTTTCCCCGGTTTCGTATGTTCCCTGGCGAGCTCGGCGATTTTAGCCAGGGCTTTCTGCTTCCCCCGGGCCCTGCCCAGGTTCTCCACCAGCCCGGTATTGCTGAGCATGCCTATGATTGGTTTCACGCCCAGCACATCTCCGATAACCGCTGTCTTTGGGGCACGGCCGCTTTTAATGAGATATTTCAGCGTGTCCATGGCGGTGACGAACTTCACCTTTGGAATCATATCGTTGGCTGTCCGGATGACTTCTTCAAGGTTCTTACCGGCTTTGGCAACGCGAGCTGCCTCCAGCACGACAAAACCGAGAGCACCCGCTGATGTCCTGCTGTCCAGAATCTCGATATTGACTTCAGGTTTTTTCTCTCTTACCAGTGCCTTGCCATCGGTGGCGGCCTCGAAGGTGGCACTGAGCGCTTTGGAAACAACGATGCAGACGATGCTGTCGGTGGACTTGCTCAGCTCTTCGAAGATGCTGGCAAAGTCACCCGGACTGGCGGCAGCGGTGGTGCTTGAGCCTTTGGCGGCATAGAAAAGCTGCCAGAACTCCTTGTTGGTCAGTTCCGTGTCTTTGTAATGCTGGCCGCCGATGACCAGGCCCACCGGCGCAATACGGATACCATACTCTTCAACCAGTTCCGGGGGCAGACAGCTGGTGGTGTCGGTGACGATACCTACTCTGGACATGGTAGCACCTCCTTACCCTTATTTAAATGACTCCGCCATCAATGCAGATAACCTGTGCCGTAATATAACTCGCCCGCTCGCTGGCCAGGAAGGCGACCAGTTCGGCGATATCATCAGGAGTGCCGAAGCGCTTTAACGGGATGCGGGACAGTATAACGTCTTTGGTCTCCTGAGGCAGCTTGTCAGTCATCTCGGTGGTGACGAATCCGGGTGCGATAGCGTTTACCGTTATATTCCTCGAGCCAAGCTCCCGGGCGACGCTCTTGGTGAAGGCGATAAGCCCTCCCTTGGCGGCAGAGTAATTGGCTTGCCCTGTGTTCCCCACGATACCGGCGAGAGAAGCGATGTTGATAACCCGGCCCCAGAACTGCTCCATCATGGAGCGCACGGCAAACTTGGTGCAAAGGTAAGCGCCGCGCAGGTTGGTGTTTATCACCTCGTCCCACGCTTCATCAGCCATCCTGGGCAGGAGGTCGTCCCTGACTATGCCGGCGTTATTCACCAGGATATCGATTTTCCCCCACTGGCCCACGATTTCACGGACCATGGCTCTGACTTCTTTGGCGTCGGCAACGTGCGCCTTCATCAGCATTGCCTCCCCGCCGCCCTTTTCTATTTCCCCGGCCAGGCTGGCTGCCGCCTCCTCGCTGGCCAGATAGTTGATGGCGACCCTGGAGCCAAGGCCGGCCAGTCTGAGGGCGATGGCCCTGCCCAGCCCCCTCGAGGCTCCGGTAACCAGTGCTACTTTTCCTTCCAGCTCTTTCGGTTCCATCGGTTACTCTATGAAAAACGCTTGATTATCAGGCTGCAGTTCTGGCCGCCCATCCCGAATGAGTTGGACAGGCAGATATCGACCGGCTGGTGTCGTGCTTTATTGGGCACATAGTCAAGGTCGCATTCCGGGTCGGGAGTTTCATAATGGATGGTAGGTGGAATGATTCCTTCCCTGACCGTCATTACCGCGGCTATTGCCTCAGCGGCACCGGCAGCGCAGGCAAGGTGTCCGATCATCGATTTATTGGAGCTGATTGGTATCTGGTAGGCTCTATCACCAAAGGCTATCTTTATTGCCCGGGTCTCGGCGACGTCGTTCAGCTTGGTACTGGTGCCGTGGGCGTTGATGTAGTCTATCTCTTCCGGTTTGACGCCGGCGTCCTGCAGGGCCATGCGTATGGCGATTGCCTGCGTCTCCGCATCAGGCGCTGTCTCATTATAAGCGTCAAAAGACCAGCCGGCACTGGCCAGTTCGACCATGATGGTGGCGTTGCGTTCTCGGGCATGCTCCAGCGTTTCTAATACTAGTAATCCGGCGCCTTCGCCGAAAACAAACCCATCGCGGTTGAGGTCAAAAGGACGGCTGGCTTTGTCTGGGTCCGGCTCTCTGGACAGGGCACCCACACGGGCAGTGCTGGCGATAGATATCGGGTTGACATTGGCTTCGGCACCGCCGGTAACTATAACGTCGGCATGTCCCAATCGCAGGTGGTTAAGGGCAAGACCAAGCGCATCACTGCCGCTGGCGCAGGCGCTGTTCAGACTGGTGTTCGGTCCTTTGGCGCCGATTTCCAGGCCTACCTGGGCCGTAACCATGCTTGGCGCCGTTTTGGTGATGCTGAGGGGGTCGATGCGCATCGGGCCCCTTTTCCTGAGCACCTCACCCTCGTCGGCAATAAATGACATCATGCCGCTGGTGGCGATAATCACGCCTACCTTTTCCGGTTTCTCCTTTGACATGTCTAATCGGGCTGATTCAAGGGCCATATTCGTGGCGGCTATGGCGAACTGGATGCAACGGGAGGTGCGGTCAACGCGCTTGAGGGGCATATATTTTTCCGGGTCAAAGTTTTTGACCTCTGCGGCTACACTGACCGGATAGCCGCTGGCGTCAAACAGGGTGATGGGGCCAAAGCCTGACCGGCCGCTTATCAGGCCCTGCCAGTATTCATCCACGGATAACCCCAGAGGTGTGATTGCGCCCATCCCGGTGATGACTACCCTGCCGTTAGTCAAAGTTATTCCCCCTGGTTGTTCTTTGGTGCCGGGTTTAATGGTGTCAGCGAGACACCCCCGTCAATGACGATAATCTGCCCCCGTATCATGTCCGACTGTTCGCTGCAGAGAAAGGCAACCAGGTCGGCGACGTCTTCCGGCTGTATTATCCTGCCCGCCGGTGTGGTCTGCCACGCTGGTTTTGGCAGGTTTGGGTCGGCGGTGTACAGTTTCAGGGTCTCCGTTTCCACAGCGCCGGCGGCAATGCCATTGACACATATGCCCTTGGGAGCCAGCTCAATGGCCAGGTAGCGGGTAAGCGCCTCCAGTGCCGCTTTGGACACGCCAACTGCCGTGTAAATGGGCAGCACCATGCGGGAGCCGAGGCTGGAGATGCTGACCATCTTCCCGCCGTTTTTCATCAGCTTGGCTGCCCTCTGAGCACATAGCAGGAAGGCACGCGCATTGATAGACATGGTCCAGTCCCAGCCGCGGTCGTCCAGGTCAAGGGCAGACCGTGCCACACCGGAGGCGGCATTGTTGACCAGTATATCGAGTCGGCCAAACTGCGACTCTATTTCATCGAACATGCTTGCTATCTGCTCCGGCTCGCCGACGTTGGCCTTGATTATATGGGCTTTGACGCCTTTATCGCGCGCTTCCTGAGCGGTGCTTTCGGCGGTGCTTTTCTTGCGGAAAAAATTGATGATGACATCAGCGCCTTCCCCGGCCAGTTTCAGGGTGATGGCTCGCCCGATGCCCCGGGAACCACCGGTAATCAACGCTACTTTACCTTTAAGCGGCTTCTCGCTGCTCGCCATAGCGCTTATTTCCCTTTTTCGCCGGTCTTGCGCTCGATATAGGCGATAAAGTCGCCCATGTTCTTGATTTCTTGCAGTTCCTCTTCCTGTATCTCAATATCGTAGGCATCTTCCAGTGCCACCAGCACCTGAACTATATCGAGGGAGTCGGCATCCAGGTCCTCAAAGGTGGTCTCGCGCGAGAAAGCGGCCTCTGGCTTGCGTGTGACCCTGGTTACAATCTTTTTCAGCGTTTCTTCGGCTGACATCTAAAACTCCTTTAATCCGTATCGGTTCAAGAACCGGGAAATAGCTCGAAACCGGCTTCTTTCAGTTTTTCGCGTGCCGCGGCCAGTTCTGCCTTCAGTGTGTCCACCAGGTCATGCTCCACGGCGAACTTGGCCTGCTCAATGGTCTTGGCGATTTCCACATGACGGCTGCGACCGTGAGAAATGCAGGCAACACCATTAACTGCCCAGAGTGGCCCACCACCACTGACGTCGGCGGCGTTGGTGGCTTTCAGCAGGCCTTCAGTAATAGCTTCTATATCGTTCTCCACCAGTTTACCATTAACTTTTTCCGCAAGCCAGCCGGCGATAGTCTTGCCCAGTGATTCGCAGAACTTGACCACGATGTTTCCCACGAAGCCATCGCAGATGATAACGTTGGCTTTTCCGGAAGGTATGTCATATCCCTCAACATTGCCGATGAAGTTCAGCCCGCATTTCTGGAACAGGGGATAGCTTTCCTTGACGGCCTCGTTGCCTTTACCTTCTTCCGCGCCGACGCTGAGCAGTGCCACAGTCGGGTTGGGGATATTCATCATTTTCCGGGCATACACCGTGCCTACGATGGCAAAGTCGAGCAGCTGGTATGGCTGACAGTCTACGTTGGTGCCGAGGTCCAGCATGATGGTGTTGGGGGCAAACCCCAGGAACGGACCGCCGGCGACCGGGCGGGACATCCCTTCGATGGTGCCCAGGATATACATGGCGGCGGCGACCACGCCGCCGGTGGGCCCGGCGCTGACCACGGCGTCGGCCTTGCCTTCCCGCACCAGCTTGGTTGCCACGGCGACCGAGGCATCCCGCTTCTGGCGCAGTGCATAGGCGGGAGGTTCGCCTTCAACCAGGTACTCGCCGGCATGAACGACCTCGATTTCGGCACCGGACAGGTCGTGTTTGGCCAGTTCCTGGTTCATTCGCTCCGAGGGGCCGACGAGGGTAATCTGCACGCCGTATTCCCTGGCGGCGATAACGCTACCCTTTACAATTTCTTCGGGGGCATAATCACCCCCCATGCCATCAATTGCGATTTTCATTGTCTCCCACCTTTACTTTAGCATCACCGGTAATCACCGGCTCATCATTCTGGTTGCTGCACAATACGTCGCAGTCAATCATTTGATGGCCGTCACCTTTTTCTATATGGCGTATACTGCCGCTGACGGTAATAACATCGCCGGGACGGGCTGGCGCTCGAAACCGCACATTGAGCCTGCCACCGGAGAGCCAGTCACGCCCGAAGGCATTGGTCATCATCTGGGATACACAGGCAAGGATGAGCATACCGTGGGCTACCGTACCGCCCAGAGGTGTCTTACGGGCGTAGTCGGCATCAATATGGATGGGATTGAAATCGCCGCTCGCCTTTGCGTACAGGTTTATATTATCCTGGCGGATATTCTTTTTTACCGCGGGCAGGCTTGCTCCCTCTTTTAATTCAACCGGTGTTGACATCGTGCTTCCTCATATTCGCACCATACTCTCACGGCACGGGCAATATAAAGCTTGTTTTGCCGGCCAGTACCGGTTTCTGCTTCTGGTTGGAAACATTGATATCGACGCTTATCAGGTGCAGCTTACCTCGCTCCTGTATTCTGCTTACGCCGGCATGGCTGGTTAAGGTATCCTGAGTGTTGACCGTGTCGATGAATTCAAACTCCTGGGAGACATGTATGGTTCCGGACGGCATAGAGATGGCACTTATAAGCGACTTTAAGGCCAGGGCAGCCACTGCCATTGGTGGCACGAGCCCCGTATTTTGATAGATGGCATTATCCTCCTCAACGGCCCTCAGGTAATCGTCCACGGTTATGGACCCTACCTGGAATACCGCCGGAGGAAACTCCTGACCGGCTTTCAAATCCTGATATCCTATTTGCTTGTGCTCTGGCATGGCGTTTTAAGATAGGATTTTGTTCTCCTGAATACCTTGAGTAGCGAGGTATTCAAATAATGATATTAATCACAATGGCCTTTTTTGTCAAGGCATTTGAGGAGGAAGAGCCGCCATTGACACGGTTATTTTAACACTTTACCAGCCAGCTATTGCTTGAACAACAGGGATAATTAACCTATAATCTGATAACTGTAACTCCTGCCAGGGCATAAAATTGCTTAATGGTGTCGTTGCATATATGGGGTAGGTAAATATAGCTGGCTAAAAGGAGGTCTCAAGTGACTGGAGGTTATGTCGGAAAGATTGGTTTCGTTAATCTATCCAATGGGGAAATCCGGGAACAGGGACTGGACGAAAA
>CBFDCY010000029.1:0-9366 GCA_965603425.1 uncultured Dehalococcoidia bacterium
GAGATCCAGATGGGGACCATGAAGAACCCGTCTCTATTTGAACAAACGATGGGGGTGGTTGGCTGCGGTAATATCGGGAGCCGGATAGTGCGCCGGGCGAAGAGTTTTGGCCTGAAAACAATCGCCTGCGACCCCTACCTGGATAAGTCGGCCGCCGACAAGCATGGGGTAACGCTGGTCAGCCTTCCCGAACTGCTGAAGGAATCGGATTACGTCTGCCTTCAGACTCCTTTGAACCAGGAAACCCATCACATGATCGGTGAAAAAGAACTGAAGCAGATGAAGCCCACCGCTTATCTGATAAATACGGCACGGGGAGCGGTGGTTGATGAAGCGGCGCTTATCAAGGCCCTGCAAGAAAACTGGATTGCCGGTGCCGGGCTGGATGTCTTTGAAAAGGAACCGATTGAGACAGATAACCCGCTGCTCAAGATGGATAATGTTATACTCACCCCTCACTACGCCGTGCACACAACTACGGCCATGAAGCGGCTCAGATTGAGCGTGGCACAGGAAGCCGCCAGGGTGCTTACCGGAAAGTGGCCGCGCCACTGGGTGAACAAAGGAGTAAAGCCCAAGGTCGACCTGGTAAAAGAAGACTAAGGAAATATTTTCTCTTTAATCAAGGGGCGGGTGGAGGTTCACCTTCAGAACGGACTCGCACCACCTGGCTACTGCCAGGAGGCGGTCTTCGGCTCTGGGAGGACCGGCCAACTGAACAGCAAGGGGAAGCCCGTTTTTACTTAACCCAGATGGCAGGCTGATGGATGGTACGCCCATGATGGTCCAGGGAGCCTGCATCACCGGGCTGCCGGTTGAAGACAGGCCGTGGGGCGCCGGCCCCGGTATCCCCGGTGTAATCAGGGCATCGAACTGGTGCAGCAGAGGCTCCATCTCGGAACACTGCTGGAGGCGCACCTGGAGCGCCATTTCATACTCGGCGGTATCTATCGCCTGACCATTCTCGACCAGTTTCCGTATGCCGTCCCGATATTTATCCCTGTGCTTGGCAAAGGACTCCCGGTGGCTCGCGGCTGCCTCGGCCGCCATGATGGTGTGGACATTGTCAATCATGTTGGCGAAGCTGGGGGGTGGAGTCGCTTCGTCAATTGCGGCACCAGCCTGCTTCAAGCGGGCAACGATATCATCCGTGTGTCGGCGCATTTCTTCGTCGGCGTGGTCGTAGAAAAAGGTGCGCATCAGCCCCAGCCGTGGTGGCGACTGCCTTTCCGGAGACGCCAGGCAGTCGGGAACAGGCTCATTGAGCGAGAGGGCATCGCTGGGGTCATAGCCGGCAATGGCCTGGAAAACGAGCGCGATGTCCGCCACCGTGCGTGCCAGTATGCCAACGTGGTCGAGGGTGGGACTCACCGGCACGACACCATAGACGCTGATTCTACCATACTGGGGCTTGAAGCCGACGACGCCGTTGTAGGCGGCGGGTCGCAGCACCGAGCCCATCGTCTGGCTCCCCAGAGCGGCCGGGCACATACTGGCGGCAACGCCGGCGCCCGACCCGCTGCTTGAACCTCCCGGGGTGTGCTCTGTGTTCCAGGCGTTGCGGGTGGGTGCGGGGTCAAAGTAGGCAAACTCGGTGGTGTGTGTCTTGCCCAGGATTATGGCACCCGCTTCTTTAAGGCGGGCAACCGATGTGGCATCATAATCAGGGATGAAACCAGCCCAGGCCCTGGAGCCGGCTTCAGTTGGTAAACCGGCGGTGTAATAAATATCCTTGATGCCGACTGGTATGCCGTGAAGAGCACCGCGCCGCTGGCCTCTCGCCAGTTCCTGGTCGAGTTTACGTGCAGTAGCAATGGCGCCCTCACGGTCAACCAGTGCCCAGGCTTTTATTTTTCCGTCCAGGGCGTCAATTCTATTTAGACAGGAGTCGACCAGTTGCGACGGTGTCAGGTCGCCGGAAGCGATTGCGGAAGCTGATTCAGTAACGGTCAGTGAATACGGTTGCTTAGTCGATGACATTTCAAGCCCCTTTCAGTATAGTAATCGAATTAATATCCACAATGATAGTGTCGATTTTAATGGTGCGGAATGTCATACCTTTCGCCTTTTTGGCGGGCTTTCTGGTTTTTCTTTGACTTCCAGCGGTATGGAAAAGCTGAAGGTACTGCCCTTGCCTTTCTCGCTCTGCACCCATATCTGGCCGCCGTGCAACTCCACCAGCTTCTTGGAGAGGCTCAATCCCAGTCCCAGTCCGCTGAGGCGAGCCCTTTCCTCTTCCAGCTGCTGGTAGGGCTCGAAGAGCCTTTCCTGTTCTTCTTTGTTTATGCCGCGTCCCGTATCCTGCACTTTGACCACCAGGCAGGTTTTATCCTTTTTGGCTTTTACCGTTATGCTGCCTCCAGCCGGGGTGAATTTAAAGGCGTTGTTGAGCAGGTTGAGCACCACCTGTCGCAGGCGGTCCTCATCAGCCTGGATGACAGGCAGGGAGCGGGGCAGTTCGGCGCGCAGTAGATGCCCGTTCTTCCGGGCCAGCGGCCTTACGCTATCCACAATGCTGCGGAGCAATTGTCCGGAATCAATCGATTCCGGGTTGAGGTGTAGCATCCCCACCTCACCGCGAGCCAGGTCAAGCAGTTCATCAATCCGCTGGTTTAGATTGTAAGCGCCCTGGCTGATATTCTGTGCTAGCTCCAACAGCGGCCCTTTCTCTTTAATCTCTTCAAGCATCAGTTCGCTGCAGGCAAGCACGGGGGTAATCGGTGTTTTGAGCTCGTGCACGAGGGCGCGGGTGAACTCCACCCTCTTGTTGATTTCCGCTTCCAGGTCCTGTCGTAGCCCCTTCTCTCCCCTGTATAGTTCTTGCAGCTTTGCGTCCGCTTTCTTGCGCTCGGTGATATCACGGGCGACGCCGAGTATACCGATAACATTGTCGGCCGAATCCCTGATGGCGGTCATTGTTGTCTCAGTCCAGACGGTGGAACCATCTTTGCGTTTTACCTCAAGCTCCAGAGTCCTGGAATGTGTAGAGTCTATTGTCTCCTTGCTTTCCTTGGCCGCTTCTTCAGTATAAACATCCAGGGCGTGATTTAAGGAATCCGGGGTAAGGACTTTGTCCAGCGACTGGGAGACGGCTTCTTCGACACTGTGGCCGGTGAGGAGCGTCACCGATGGACTGACGTAGGTGAATTTAAGATTCAGGTCCGTGACATAGATGACGTCAGTGGCATTTTCCGCCAGCAGGCGATAGTGTTCTTCACTATCACGCAGTTCAGTTTCTGATTGTTCCAGAGCTCCCAGCATACCGTTAATGGTGGCGCCGAGCTTGGACAGTTCATCCGTGCCCGGCGCTAATACGCGCGCTGAAATCTTCCCGCTGGTCCCGATGTCGCTGACACTTCTACTCAAGTAGGAAAGACGGGAAAGAACCTGCTTCTCCAGCAGCAGGAGAGTTACCAGTCCAAAGGCCAGGCTGACACCGATAATGGTCAGAATGAGATAGAAAATGGTGGACTGCCCCTGGTGGTAGATGTCTCTGGGCGCATCCACTCTGAGTATCAAAGCAGGGAGACCACTAACGTCTTCAATGAACGTGTAGCCGGCAATGGACTCTTCCCCAAGGGGCTGGACGAAAACTGGAGATGCTGCCGAGAGGGAGGAGCGAGCGTTGGAAAAATCGGCCGGAAGCCGGGGGTCATCGAAACCATAAATGGTTGTGGAGAGAAGCGTAATTTCAGCCAGTTCATCAACCCTGGCTGAATCGAAGTACCTTCCCATTATCATCGTCCCCCGAACAGGGCCCTCATCTTCACTGGTCAGAATGGGGTTGGAGGAAATCAGCATGGGACCTTCTGGAAGAGCGATGATGCCGGCATAACTGGTTCCGGTGTCCTGATGGGTAACCAGAAAATCGTGGCCAGCCAGATATTCGGAGATGCTTTGCGGCAGCGGTATCTCCTCTTCTTCCTCCAGGTCAAATGCCTTGCTGAAAATGATTTGCCTCGAAGTGTCCATATAGAGCATCAGGTTCAGACTCAGTGCGGTGAATGTACTGTCGGTGAGATTTGACCTGATGTACTCTTCATTGTGGTCAGCAATGAAGTGATAGGTGTCATCCCAGGTGGCCCAGTCCGCGGAAGTGGTCTTCAGGTTGGACAGCTCCTGTGAGTAAGCCGTTATTACCCGTTCCACATCCCGCTGGGTGCTCTGTTTTTCTAGGTCAGTATAGCTTTCCAGCAGGATGTTACTCGAAATGAAGAAGAGCAATATGATTACACCGTAGAACGTCCCGGCAATTATAAGCAGTGTCTTCCTGCGCAGTGTCATACCTTAAGCCTCTATCAAGCATTCTATCATTAGCTATGGTAGCTAGCAATATGCAATTAGAAGATGAACAAAATTTGACCGATGGCCTGCAGACAGGTAAACTATCTCATCATAATAGGTGCGCAGAAAAACGCATGATATGGTTACGTAGAGCCATTGCTGTACTCCTGGCCGTTGTCTTCGTCATTCTGTCGGTGCTGGTGATGGTCGCCTTCCGTGTTAACGGCACTGTTGGCAACCCTGATTTCTATGTGGAGCAGCTGCACCAGGCGGACGTGTACCATTTCATTTACGACGATGTGCTGTCGGCGGCGCTGGAAGAATCCGGGGTGGGTGAGGATGCAGAGGGGGCCGGCGCTATCATCACGCCGTTCAAGCCTCATCTCGTTGACGTGGCCAGGCAAACGGTGCCCCCGGAATGGCTTCAGTCACAGGTTGAGCATGCTGTCAACGAGGTGGTGCCCTATGTCTGGGGGGAAACGGATACCTTAAGTATCACCGTTCATCTGAAGGACAGGGTCGAGGCTGGAGCGGGGGCATTAAAGAGCCTGTTGCATAAAGAAGGTGTTTTCCCGATGCTCTATGAGCAGCTTATTGAATTAATTACCGATGAGGTAGCGCCGGCGGAAGATGAAACGCTGGATATGCTGGCCATATCTGAGGAAGAGATGGAGACGATGCTGCGCCGGGTAGTGCCCGAGGACTGGCTGCTGGCACAACTGGATAGTGCCATAGATGAAATGGTGCCCTACCTCACCAAGGAAACTGAGCATTTCACGGTTGAGATAGATATAAGCAGGCCGCTTGATGAACTGGAGAAAGTGCTTGTAGACATCCTGTCAAAGCCGGAAACCTACGACAGCCTGTTGGCGGATATGCTGTTGCCGGCGTTACAGCAGAACATTGGAGAGGTAACCGAGTTCCCGCTCGGCACAGAGCTGACCAATGATGAAATCATTGCTACTACCAAGAATATACTGACCCTGGAGTGGTATCAGGAGCTGGTGCAGGATTTGATCGGTCAGGTATTCACCTATCTGCGCGGAGAACGAGATGAACTCGAATTGACGATATCCCTGGCCGACCGCAAGCCGGAAATAGCTGAAGCTCTTAGCCAGCTGGCTGACGAGAAAATGGAGAGCGCTTTCGATGACCTGCCGGTGTGCTCGGGGGCACATCTGCTGGAATTTCTGTCTGACCCATCTCTGGAAAACGTCTTGTGCCGCCCGTTTGATATATCCTATCAGGAGTTCAAAGACCTGGTGGGCATAGACGTGGGCAGTCTCGTACGGTTTCTCATTGAAGTAGGAATACCCGATGAGTGGACTTTAACTGAAGCCAACATGAACCAGCTGTTTGGCGGTGAAGGTGAAGACAATATTCTGAGCCAGCTTCGGGAGCTGGTGCAGGAAGGCCTGACATTTACCGATGGTGACCTGATTGAAATTATGGATACCGATGCCGCTGCTCTGGAAGAAATTCGGCAATTGATAGCTGATGGCCTGGTCTTTACCGAGCGGGATTTACGGGACCTGATAAGCGATACGGGAGAGGGTGGTGCCAGCGAGCAATTGGTGGCATTTGAGCAGGTGCGTTCCGGCCTTGGCACAGCGAAGCAATGGGTCAACTTTATCTGGATAATACCATTTTTAATGATGATAGGGGCCGGTGCACTGGGTGGCCGACGGTGGAGCAGCCGGCTTATCTGGGCGGCGGCATTGCTGGCAGCCATGGCAATTATTGCCTATATTATCTTTGGGCCGGTGTTCTCCGCCACCGCGCAGCCGATGATAGACCAGGCACTTTCGATGGAATTCGGCCAGCCTGAAGGAATTACCTTGTTAATTGCGGAAAAGGGAAATCTACTGGCGCACAATGCCGTTGACAGCTTTGTCAGCGGGCTCAGGAATCAGTCGCTGGGACTGATAATCGCTTCGGTGGTGCTTATCGGGGCGGGGGTGGTCTGGCACAACTGGGACAAAATCCGCCGAGTCTGAATCCAAGAGGCTATTAGTACTTGACAGGAGAATGGATTGACTATAATATATAAATATCTGTATATAAATATATAAGAGAATAAAACATGTGGAGTAGTATGAATTATGCACGATTCAGAAATGTTTAAATTGAAAGCCGAACTCTGCAAGACTTTTGCCGATGCTAAGAGGCTCGCTATTATACATGAATTGCGGGGTGGCGAGAAGTTGGTCGGTGAACTGGCTCAAACCCTGCAAGTACCCCACGCTGTCGCCTCGCGGCACCTGGCGCTGCTGCGCAATCGCGGTGTGGTGAGGCCGCGCCGGGAAGGAACAAGTGTCTATTATAGTCTCACCGACCCCAAGATAGTGGCGGCGTGCGACATAATTCATGAGGTGCTTCTGAATTCTTTGAACAAGAATCGGGAGCTGGCCGAGAGGCTGACCGCCTGATGTTTTCAAGAAAAACCGAAAAAGAGATGCACAGGGTAAGGAGGCATTATGGGTAAACTGGGTGGCAAACAGCGGTCCTATCTTGAAGAAAAGTTCGGCGGACGTGTGAATTTCAGGAAGACGGAGAGGAAACTTTACGGGCATGATATCGCCGCCATGCCGGCGTTGATAAAACCGATGGTGGGCAGCACCGTTCCGGACGGAGTGGTGCAGCCGGAGACCGAAGAGGAACTGGCGGAACTGGTGAAGTGGGCAGCCGAAAGCAATATTCCTCTGACGCCGCGGGGCAGGGCGACTTCAGGGTATGGTGGTGTTTTGCCGGTAAAGAAGGGCGTGGTGGTCGACTTTTACCGGATGAAGCGCGTTCTTGATATTGACCCTGAAGCGCTGACGGCAACGGTGCAGGCCGGCGTGGTCTGGGAGAAGCTGGACAAGGAACTGAACAAGCAGGGCCTGACGCTGCGGCTGTATCCGACAAGCTACCCGGCGGCCACCGTCGGTGGGTGGCTGGCGCAGGGTGGAACGGGCATCGGTTCTTATGAAGCAGGATGGTTCCGTGATAATGTGGTCAGTGCCCGGGTGGTGCTGCCTGGCGGTGAAGTGCGCGTGTTCAGCGTTCCGGAGCTTGACCTGATATCCGAAGCCGAGGGCATTACCGGCCTCATCAGTGATATCACGCTGAAAGTGATGCCGCTGGAGGACATGGAAGTGGTCTCGATTGGCTGCCCGGATGCCCACGACCTGCAGAAGTTAATTAAGACTATGATTGAAGCGAAGCTGCCGATATGGTCGCTGATGTTTATCAATCCAAAAATGGCGGAGCTTAAGAATAGGTCGCCGCTGAGGGAGCATCACGGACACCCTGCGGAGGAGCGGGTACTGCTGCCCGCATCGTATATCATCACGCTGGTATTTCGCAGGAAAGACCGTGAGGCGGTGATGGGCAAGCTTCCACAACTGATGAAACCATGCCAGGCGGAGATGCTGAGCGAGCGCATTGCGGAACACGAATGGAAAAATCGCTTCAAACTGATGATTGTCAAACGCCTCGGGCCAAGCCTGGTGCCAGCGGAAATCGTCGTGCCGCTATCCAGTCTGGGCGACGTTATGACCGAGATTGAGGCTAAAGTGGACCAGCCCGTGGTCAAGGAAGGCGTCATCATCCAGGAAAGCAATAATGGCCAGCCCGAGGTGGTGATTCTCGGCTTTATTCCCAGTGACCAGAGAAAGCTCAGCTACAATTTCGTCTTCACTCTGGCGCTCACCATAATGAAAATTGCGGAAAAGTACGGCGGACGCCCCTACGCCACTGGGCTCTACTTCGCCAAGAAGGCGGCCGGTATACTGGGCGCGGAGAGAGCCACCCAGATGAAATCGTTCAAGCAGCAAGTTGACCCCCGGGGTATTTTAAATCCCGGCAAGGTGCTCAATGGTGGACTTCTGGGAATGGCTATGGGCGTGGCTGATGCCTTCGAGCCGCTACTCAGGCCATTCGGCAACTATGTCATTACACAGATAGGTGAAGCGCCGACAAAGCCGGTAAAAGGTATTCCCGCCGACGTGGCATGGTACGCCTACAGCTGCTCCCAGTGCGGCTACTGCGTTGATGAGTGCGACCAGTTCTACGGGCGGGGCTGGGAGAGCCAGAGCCCACGCGGAAAATGGTACTGGCTCCGTGAGTACATGGAAGGCCGCGAGAAATGGGACCAGTTCATGGTGGATACCATTGTTGTCTGCACCACCTGCGAACTGTGCAACCTGCGCTGTTCGGCATCCCTGCCCATTGAACCCTCCTGGATGAAATTGCGTGGCAAGTTGATTGATGAAGACAAGAGGATGACCTTCCCACCGTTTGAGATGATGGGGGCGGCGCTACGCAAGGAGGGCGACATCTGGGCAGGTTATCGGAAAGACCGGACCGCTTGGTTTCCGCCCGACCTCTGGGAAAAACACGGGCCGGGGCATAAGGCCAAAATCGCGTACTTTGGCGGCTGCACGGTCAGCCATGTGGAGCATGACATCGGCATGGCCAGCGTCAGGCTGCTGGACGAAGTCGGCGTGGACTTTACCTACGTGGGTGAGAAAGAGAACTGCTGCGGCACGCCCATGATGGTGGCTGGCAAGTGGGACGTCTTTGTCGAAATCATGAAAAAGAATATCGAGGCTATCAAGGAAGCCGGAGCGGACACGGTGGTGGCTTCCTGCCCCGCCTGCGATATGATGTGGCGGCACTACTACCCGCTGTGGGCGAAGAAGCTGGGCATTGAATATAACATTAAAGCCAAACACTACAGTGAAGTCCTGGCGGAGAAAATCAAAAAAGGTGAGTTCGCCTTCAAGAATGAAGGCCAGAAGCCGTGTACCGTTACCTGGCATGATTCCTGCCATATCGGCCGCTTTTCCGGGGTATATGATGCACCGCGTGAATTGTTTAAGGCGCTCCCTAATGTGAAGCTCGTGGAGATGGCGTACAATCGGGAGAACGCTCACTGCTGTGGCAGCGTCCTGACGCTCATCAAAGAGCCGCCGGTGGCGGCGGATATCGGTAAAGAGCGTCTTGATGAGGCCGTGGCGGTCGGTGCGGAAAAGGTGCTGGCACTATGTCCCTGCTGCGAATTCCAGCTTCGCGTGAGCGCGGATAAAAAGAAGTCGC
>CBFDCY010000030.1:0-9323 GCA_965603425.1 uncultured Dehalococcoidia bacterium
CTCACCAGGCCGGTGGCACCGGCCAGCGCGCCGAGCATAGCGGTATTGACAATGGTCACCCCGATATTTTCCCGCGCTATTTCCGTAGCATCCACGGTGGTGACGTTGAGAGAATTCGGTATATTTTTTAACTGCGCCTTGGATTTACGAGTGTTTATCAGAATGCTGGCTCCATCCCGAGCGCCACTCGTTATGTCTACTACATCGAGGAGGGTATCATCAAGCACGATGATTGTGGTGGGGTTATAGATTTGACTGCGAGTCCGGATAGCATGGTCGCTGATGCGGGTGAATGCCTGCACCGGCGCCCCGCGACGTTCAGCGCCAAAGCTTGGAAACGAGACAGCGTACTTGCCCTCGTAAAGAGCCACCGCGCTGCCTAACATGCTGGCGCCGAGAACCGCCCCCTGCCCACCTCGTCCATGCCAGCGCACCTCTTCAAGGCGCCTTTTCTGATTCATTTCAGCCAATTATAGCACTAGTGCCGCTCACCCGCAAAAGGAAAAGTCATGGGAAATACCAAGTTCAAGCCCTGCCATTGCTCACACAATCGGTCCGAGCGTATAGAGGCCGGGGAAGTTGCCATAGCCCAGTATTTCCGCCTTGGTCTGTTTGCCGGTGGCTACCGCCAGTACTTCCTGATATATTCTCTGGCCGGTCGCTTTCAGGCCAGAACCTTTCACCGCCGCCATCTCGACGAGCATATCAATATGGTCGGGAAGGCGTTTGAAAGTAACCGGGTTTCCCGTCACCTTGATTACGGGCATAAAAGGAAAGCCCTGCGGCACGCCCAGGCCCGTTGAGAAGAGGGCGACCTGAACTCCCGCCGCCGCCAGAGCGGTGAGAAACTCCGGTTCACGTCCCGGAGAGTCGACGATGAACAGGCCTTTGCCCTGTACGCGCTCGCCATATTGATAGACGTCCTGAATTGGTCCGGTACCGCCCTTGACAATGGCGCCGAGCGATTTCTCTTCAATCGTGGTCAGCCCGCCGGCGATATTACCGGCACTGGGGTTGCCGCCGCGCATATCGCCCCCGCTTGCCCTCGCCCGTTTCTCCATGTTATCAACGATTTTGAATATTTTATCGGCGACGCCTTTGCTGACGGCACGCCGGGCCAGGATATGCTCGGCACCCAGGAACTCCGTGGTCTCGCCAAAGACACACGTGCCCTCGTTATCCAGCACAATATCGCAGGTGGCGCCAACCGCCGGGTTTGAGGCCAGTCCCGAGGTGGTATCCGAGCCGCCGCATTTGACCCCGATAACGAGGTGGGAATCGTCAAATTCCTGCTGTCTTATCTGAGAAGCCTCACTGACGAGCGCCTGAGCGATGAGCAGACCCTCATTCAGGGCAACCGTTGCCCCGGCTTTCTGGATGACCACCTTCTTCACCGGTCTGCCGGTAGCGGCAATCTCCCGTTCCAGACGGTCGACATCCGTACTTTCACAGCCCAGGCTCACCAGCAGGACACCGGCCAAGTTAGGGTTCTGGCCTATAGAACTGAGTGTGCGCGTGGCAATCTCAAGGTCGGGTTTCAATTGCCCGCAGCCGGCCGGGTGAAGGAAAGGCGCTGTGCCCTTTATCTGCTGGGAAATCCAGAAAGCGACGTCATTGGCGCACCCCACGGTAGAGATAACGCCGACATAGTTACGCACGCCCACAGAACCATCCGGGCGTGGATAGCCTAGAAAGCCTATTTTGCACCTCCCTCAGCCCCGGTACTGCCCCTGGTGCTCACCACGTTATGCACATGCACGTAATCGCCTGCGTTGATAGCCGTGGTGGCCACGCCGACGGCTTCACCGTACTTGACGACCGGAGCGCCAGACTCAATATATGCCAGACTGAACTTGTGGCCAAAGGGTACCTTTGACGTTAGTTTCACGGTCAGCGGTTTATCACCAGCATCAAGCTCAATGCTGCTTCCCGCTTCCAGGTCGGCCAGAGCCGTGGCTACATTATCTTTATTATTGACTACGATTGCCTTCTCTGTTAACTCCATACAGCCTTCCTTGATTGCCGTCAGTCATTATAGCAGACAAACCAGCAGATGCACAAGTACATATCGCCCGACCATTAAAAATTACTAGGCGGTTAGAGCGGCTGGCAGTTTAATATCGAGTCGCTCAGCAACCTGACGTAAATTCTTTACGGTGCGCTCTGGCAGTGGAATGCCGTTCCTGGAGCGCTCCTCGTATGTACGGCACTCAGGCTCGCCAGGCACGAATATCTCATCAAACCCGTCCGCCCTGGGCAGCGCCTTGATGCCGTCAATCATCTCGTCGATATCCTTTTTATACTGCTCAAGGTCGGTGAACTGGCTGATATCGACAGCGATGAAAACGCTGTTCTGGATGTGGCGGACAACATGCCCCGGGCGCTCACCGATTATCTTAACCTTTTTTTCTTCCAGCGGAGGACCAGGTTCCCGGCCATGCAGCGTTGGACCCAGCATGGGATTACCCATCATTACGCTGGAGAGGCATTCAAACATCATGGACAGGCCGGAGCCCTTGGCACCGCCAAAGGGGAGCAGAACCGCTGCCTTTTTGGGGTCGGTGGCTGGATGGCCGTCCTTATCAATCGCCCAGCCCAGAGGTATCGGAAGTCCCTTATCAAGAGCAACGTTGATTTTGCCCGCCGCGACCATGCTGGTGGCCATGTCCAGCATCAGTGGGCGGTGGCGCTTGGCCGGTACCGTAATGGCTATCGGGCTGTTATGTATGCCGGCAGTCCTGGCACCGAACGGTGCCATATTGGGTGGGTTACATACCCAGGTTATCCCCGCCATCCCCTGCTCTGCCGCCATCAGCGTGTAGTAGCCCATGGCGCCCTGATGAGTCGTATTGCTGATGGCCGCCCAGCACACCCCCACCCGCTTCGCTTTTTCCATCGCTCGCTTCACGGTGAAGACGGTGACCACCGGCCCAAAGGCGCGGTCAGCCTCAACGAAGATGGTGGCCGGTGTCTCCTTCAATACCTGAATATTCGGCTTGGGGTTCATAATGCCCCGGTCTATGTTCTCCAGATACCACGGAATCAGACCCACACCGTGGGAGTCAACTCCCCGGCGGTTGGCCCAGCTCAACACCGCTGCTTCGGTCTCAGCATCTTGACGCGGCATACCCATCCTGGTGAAAACTTCAGCGGTGAATTCCTTTAAAGGCTCCCAGGCAACTCGCATTTCGTTAGCCATACTACCTCCTTTGCGGCTGCATCTGAAACAAACTATCTGATTGTAATCCGCCCGGTTTCCAGCCGTCAAGCGGAGACTGGACAGCACATATAAAATAAGGCTAAACTGCCCAGAGGTTTTATCACATGGATACGCAACAGGAATCATCTCTGCTGCATGAAGACACCGCCGAATATGACTCCTGGCTCAAGCTCATCATGGGCAGCACGCTGAGCTTCACGCTGCTCCTCGGCGTATACCTGCTTTACGTGGACAGAACCGGAGCGCTGATTTGCTTCGGAGTAACCGTTTTCGATGCGCTGCTTTTTTATGCCATCCTGCCACAGCGTTACCAGATATGGACGGACAGGGTGAGAATCGTTCTCGGCCGACCCTTCAGCGTTAACCTTCCCCTGTCAACCATCAGCGAAGCGCGTCCGACATCAGGGGCTAAAGCCTTCGCCTACCGGGGCGTTAGGTTTGCCACTTCCTCAAAGACAGTCGTGGAAATAGTCCGCCACCGCGGCTGGAACTTCGTTATCTCACCAGTCAATCGCGAGCTTTTTCTGGAGCGGCTGGCGGAAGTACTCAAAGCTTAAAGGGATATAAAAAGGTCGTCTATTCTTTTATTTTCCGCCCAGATATTCTTTCGTTCTCTGAGCCAGCCCGGTTAACAGCTCGTTCAGCTTCAGCGGCGGGACATACACGCAGAATATCTTTAACGTTTCGGTCTCGCTCGTGTTCCGGCATTCGTGCTCCACACCCTTGGGAGCAATGATGACCGAGTCCGTTTCCAGATTGACCGCTTTGCCATCCATCAAGCACTCGCCGCGCCCGACAAAATACATAATCTCGTCACTGTCCGGGTGGGTGTGTTTACCGGTGCCGCTTCCCGCCGGTATGTGCGAGAAAAGCACGGTGGCCGTTTCATAACCCGTCGTCTCGGGGCAGGCGATGAGCTTCAGGTATCGTTCAGTCGGGGGGTTCACCTTTGCCGCCGGAAACTCCCATCCTCGATAGACCTGTACTGACATAGTGCCTCCTTTTCCTCTTATTGCAATTTTCCTACAAGTGCCAATTCATAATTGTATTATAACGCGCAAGATGTTTATAATAAAATCAGAATGTGCAAACGCCATGAACAATAGCATCTTTATGATTCACGGCATGTGGAACGGTGGTTGGTGCTGGGATGAGTTCCGTAATTTTTTCGAAGGCAAGGGGTATAGCTGCTTCACACCGACCCTGCGCTTCCATGATGTCGACCCGAAAGAACCACCCCATCCCGAACTCGGTACCACCAGCCTGCTCGACTACGCTGCCGACCTGGAGAACGAAATCAGGAAACTCGACCACCCTCCCATCATCATGGGGCATTCTATGGGAGGGCTGCTGGCCCAGATTCTAGGCAGCCGGGGGCTTGCCAGAGCCCTTGTCCTGCTGGCGCCGGCGCCACCAAGAGGCATTCTGGTGCTGAGACCGTCATCGTTCCGGGGAGTCCGGTCCTGCATGACAAAGCGGCGCTTCTGGCGCAAGCCCTGCCGACAGACCTATAATGAAGCCGTCTACTCAACAATAAACCTGCTCCCTGCCGAAAAACAAAAAGAAACATATGAAAAGCTGGTATTCGAGTCTGGACGGGCAGTGTTTGAAATAGGCCTCTGGTTTCTGGATAGCAACAAAGCTTCAGAGGTTGACGCTTCCAAAGTCACCTGTCCTGTCCTCTTGATTGGTGGTGACAAGGACCGTATCATACCGGCATCAATAGTGCGGAAAACCGCGCGAAGATATCAAGGGGTGGCCACTTATCGCGAGTACGCCGACCACGCGCACAAGGTCATCATAGAACCGGGCTGGCAGGAAGTTGCCAAGGATATTGCTGGCTGGCTCGAAACGGCATTGAACGGGGAAAATAAAGAAAACCAGCATTGAGAGAGAAACGTTATGGCACAGGGTAATAAAGAAACCGGTGCCGGCATACCCGCCGAGAGAGTTCTGGAAATGGCTGACCTCATCGAATACCAGGAAGGCTCGGTGGTCAGCCGGACTATAATCGACCAGCAAACCGGCACGCTAACGCTATTTGCATTTGCCATCGGGCAGGGATTGAGCGAGCATACAGCGCCGTTTGACGCTCTCGTTTACCTTTTAGACGGTGAAGCTGATATCGCCATCGCCGGTCAGTCCTACCGGTTACGCAAAGGGGAAATGATAATCATGCCCGCCAATAAACCCCATGCCCTGAAAGCAATAGATAAATTCAAGATGCTGCTGATTATGATACGACAATAACGCCTGAGGACACGGCAGAACCGCCATGATTCTCTGTTGCCCCAATTCATCAAGGCTACTGAGAAGGTATATCTGGCAAGTAGTCTGCCGGTTTTTTCTTGCTTATCTGTCTTGCCGTCGTTTTCGGCAGCGATTTGGTGAAAAAGACCCTTTTCGGCAATTTATAATCTGCCATGCGGCTCTGACAGAAGTTCCGTATCTCCTGCTCGGTGGCATCAAAACCGCTCTTTAGCTGGACAACCGCGCCCACAATCTCACCGCGCAGCCTGTCCGGAATGCCCACAACGGCCGCCTTATCCACCTTGTAATAGCTGCACAGCACCTTTTCAATGTCACCCGGCCAGATATTCTGGCCCTTCAGGATAATCATGTCCTTCTTCATGCCGGTGAGATAAAGATAACCGTCTTCATCAAAATAACCCAAGTCGCCAGTCTGGAGCCACCCGTTTTTTATCTCCCGGGCGGTTTCCAGAGGGTTATTGTAGTAGCCCTCCATGACAGGTCCCCGGACAACTATCTCACCAGTCTGATTGGGAGGTAATATACTGCCCTCATCGTCTGCCGTCCGTATTTCCCACCCGGGCAGGGCCTTTCCCGATGAACCCGCTTTCCTCGATTCGCCCGGGGGATGATGAGTGATGTGAGATACCGACTCGGTAAGTCCCCAGATATCAAGGACATCGGCACCGTAGTACTGCTTGAACTTCTCTATTATTTCAAGGGTCAGCGTGGCCCCACCGCTGCCCCATAACCGAACCGAGCTGGTGTCATATTTCAAACCTTCACGCTCGGCAACATTGATGGCCAGCGCGTAGATGTAGGGCACCCCGAGATACATGGTTCCCTTTTCACGCTCGATTGTTTCCAGAAAACTGGATATCGACCGACCTGTACCCGGCACGATAACCACCGTGCTCCCCTTCTGAATGGAGCCCAGCATTACCGAAGCCATCCCAAACATGTGGTACATGGGCAGCGCAAACATCATCATCCTGTCTTCTTCTGTCTGCTGAAACCCATCACCGGAAACAATCGCCTCAAAAACCAGGCTCCGATGGGTCAGCATTGCTCCCCGGGGCTGGTTCGTCGGCCCACTGGTATAGGAAATAACACCGATGTCATCCGGTTTCAGTTCAACATTCACCTCTGCCGCGGAACTGCTCGCCATTATCTCCTCGTAGCTGGGGAATTTCCCCTCATGCCTGGCTTTCAAGTCTATCACGTGCTGGATTGATTCAAATCGGGAAAGGAATGGCACCACAGGTTCCAGCAGGTCGCTTTCCGCCACCAGTATCTTCGGCTTACAGCTGCCAGTGACAAAGCCCAGCTCATTAACCTTATAACGAACGTCCAGAGGTACGGGAATGGTACCAGCTTTCACCGTGCCAAAATAGATGCTCACGAATTCCGGGCTGTTAGCCATCAGAGTCGCCACGCGGTCGCCTTTCCTCACCCCCAGGTTAAGCAACGCATTGGCCACCTTATTGGCAGCCTTGTCCAGTTCAGCGTAGCAAACGCGGCGCTCGCCGCAGACAATAGCGGTCCTGTCGGCAAACTTCTCAGCCGCCACTTCAAGCATCTGTTTCAAGTTAGCTATCTGTTTCACCATAATGGGCCTCATGGGGAAGGGGGGACTCGAACCCCCACGTCTTGCGACACCAGATCCTAAGTCTGGCCCGTCTGCCAATTCCGGCACTCCCCCGAACTGTGGTATGAATGCAGTGCCTCTTCGCGAAAAAGGGCGACTGTTATCTAATACTATAGCATTTTGAACCTGCCCGCTCAATAAAACGAACGTGCTATTTTGCCTGTTTTTCGTCGTTAAAATTTAATAACGCACAGTTGAATTTTCAATTGAGCCGCCGACCTCCGTGGTGTAAAATACCTGTAGCATAAGTCAGCGGGAACAGCGGGAGTACCGACAGGGTATTGCCGAATGCCCGGGGAGCATTATCGTTATGTCAATCAAGCAGAATGTGCAGCAGATATTAAGTGAACTGCCAGAGGGGGTGCAGCTGGTAGCCGCATCCAAAACCAGAACCCCGGCCGAAATCCTGGAGGCAGTTGCTGCCGGCGTGCAGCTAATCGGCGAGAACTACATCCAAGAAGCGGAAAAGGCTTATTCGGTCGTCGGTAACCGGGCGACATGGCACTTCATCGGCCACCTGCAGCGAAACAAGGTGAAAAAGGCAGTCAGACTCTTTGACATGATTGAAACCGTGGACTCTCGTGAAATCGCCCGGGAGATTGACAAACGGTGCGCCGAAATTGGCAAGGTTATGCCCGTTCTAATCGAGGTGAATATAGGCAAAGAACCGCAAAAATCGGGCGCACTGCCGGAAGACACCGAACAACTGGTAAGGGATATTTCATCACTGCCCAACATCAGGGTGATGGGACTGATGACCATGGGACCGCTCTCGGAAAACCCGGAAGATTCCCGACCTCACTTTATAGCCATGAAGAAATTATTTGACCGCATGAAAGAATCGAGCCTGCCCAACGTTGAGATAAAATATCTTTCCATGGGCATGACCAGTTCTTATCAGATTGCGCCTGAGGAGGGTGCCAACATCGTCAGGGTAGGCACCAAGATATTTGGAAAAAGGAAGTACCCGTGAAGCAAGTAAACATCTTGTATTTTATAAAAAACAGTGTTATACTCTATCGGAACAGCTAGTTAGGACTTTATCAAGTGGGTTTCATCCCCACTTTTTTAATTATTGGCAATAAAATGGGGAGTTAGGTCAGAAATGAAAAGTGATTTTCTACTGGCAATAACTCAGCTTGCGGCGGAAAAGAATCTGCCCAGGGAGACGGTCCTGTCTGCGGTGGAAGCCGCACTGGTCTCCGCCTACCGCAGGGATAGTTTTACCCAGAACCAGGATGTCTCGGTTAAAATAAACTCCTCCAGCGGCCGTGTTGAGGTCTGGGTGGACAAAACGGTGGTGGAACGACCTGCCGATACACGACTTGAAGTATCACTGGAAGAAGCGCGCCGGGTCAAATCAGATATCCAGCTGGGCGACACTATCATAATAGAGTCCACACCACACGATGCAGGACGTATCGCCGCCCAGACAGCAAAACAGGTTATTCTCCAGCGCCTCCACGAGGCCGAGCACAGCGCCATTCTGGAGGAATACGCTGAAAAAGAAGATGAGGTCATCACCGGCGTTGTGCAGCGCATTGAACCCGGCCAGATTAACGTTGACCTGGGGAGAACCGAAGCCATATTGCCCACTTCGGAACAGGTGCGCACGGAAAGATATCGAATTGGCCAGCGCCTGAAAGTCTGCATTATCCAGGTCCTGAAGACAACGAGAGGACCACGGGTAGTGGTATCACGTTCCCACCCTGACCTGCTCCGCCGCCTCCTTGAGATGGAAGTGCCGGAGGTATATAACGGTTCTGTAGAGATTAAGTCAATTGCCCGTGAGGCCGGATACCGGAGCAAGGTAGCCGTGACGGCGCGCCAGGAAGGAGTTGACCCGGTAGGCTGCTGTGTTGGCCTGCGCGGCATCAGAATACAGAACGTCGTAAACGAACTGAACGGCGAGAAGATAGATGTTATACAGTGGAGCCCCAATGTCAACACATTTATCACCAACGCACTGAGTCCAGCCCAGATAGTGGGCGTCGGCCTGAATGAAGAGGAAAACATCGCCACAGTAGTGGTTCCGGATAAGCAGCTCTCCCTCGCCATCGGCAAGGAAGGGCAGAACGCCCGGCTGGCAGCCAAGCTGACCGGCTGGCGAATTGATATCAAGAGTGCTTCTGTTGCTGAGGCAGAAAAAGCGGCCGCCAAGCCGGCACCAAAAGTTGAAGAGAAAGAGGCTGAGGCTGTAATCGC
>CBFDCY010000031.1:0-8933 GCA_965603425.1 uncultured Dehalococcoidia bacterium
AGCCGTTGAGCATAATGACGCAGGGCAAATGGCAAACGCCACTGGGAGATGTGGAAATTGACGCGGTGCTGGCGCAGCACCTGCTGAGCATAACGCACCACCTCCAGGAGGATGATGCCGCCCATCAGTTTGAACATTCCATTGAAGTCCAGCTTCCCTTCTTACAGTACTTCAAGCCCGATATTAAAATAGTGCCCATAACGCTCTCATTTGCCGACATTGACGTCTACAAAGAGATTGGTAAAGAGATTGCCCGGGCCATCAGTGACACCGGGCGGGAAGCAGTTTTGATGGCCAGCAGCGACATGACCCACTACGAGCCACATGACACTGCCGAGAAGAAAGACCGGCAGGCGATAGACGCTATACTGCGCCTTGACGAGGACGAGCTGTTCCGCCGGGTCGAGGAGCACAACATAACCATGTGCGGCGTTGCGCCCGTCGCCAGCCTTATCGCCGCCGCCAGGGAACTGGGTGCCACCTCCGCTAAACTGGTCAAGTACCAGACCAGCGGCGATACCTCCGGCGACTACTCGGCGGTGGTCGGCTACGCCGGCATCATCATCAAAGCCATCGCCATGCACCCGCTGGTACAGCTGGCCAAAAACACCGTTGAGACCTACGTGAACACGGGCGAGGTAATTGCCCCGCCCAAAGAACTGACGCCGGAGATGAAGCAGAAGGCGGGCGTTTTCGTGTCCCTGCACAGGTTCGGCGAGCTGAGGGGCTGCATCGGCACCTTCGAGCCCACCAGAGAAAACGTCGCCGGGGAAATCATCAGCAACGCCGTCAGCTCCGCCACCCACGACCCTCGCTTCCCGCCCGTCGCCCCCGAGGAACTGGAAGACCTGGAGTACAGTGTTGACGTGCTCACCGAGCCGAAGCCAGTCAAGAAAAAAAAGGAACTTGACCCGAAAAAGTACGGGGTAATCGTGGAGTGCGGGTTTCGCCGTGGCCTGCTGCTGCCCGACCTTGATGGCGTGGACACGGTTGACCAGCAGATTGATATCTGCCGCATGAAGGCGAGTATCGACTCCAGCGAGCCGATAAAACTGTATCAATTTGAGGTGAAGAGGTATAAATAAAAGGGAGAGCTAAAGAGGGGTCGAGCTATAAGACGGAGGCCTTTTACTCATTCTTGATGGGTGGTTTTGATAGCTATTATAAGGGGTAGGAGAAATGGATATAATATGTGCCAAATGTGGTAAACATTTCTCCAGTATCGAAGCTGCTAGGGAACATCGTGGGCATTGCAAGGAGACTTCAGAAGGCGAATCAATCCGTTGGATACCGGCACCAAAGTCAAAAATAACTCCAGAAGAATGGGAAAGCCTAATGAAGCTCATCAATCTTCAGGATGTATCATCACCTAAAGCACCATCCGATGTGGAGCCAGCAGCCATAAAACCTACAAGAGAACCTGCTGAACTCGATGTTCCAATGTCTTTAACAAATTCTGAGAAGAGCGAAAGAATCCCAGACAAAAAAGAAGCTGTCAAGAACAAGAGAGAAAAGATAATTAATTACAAAATTAAAAACTGGCTGATAGCTTTATTATTTATTTTTGCCCTTTGTATTACTGGCCTTGGAATTAGCACATTCATTGGGAGTTTTATTCCATTATGGCTGCTGTTCGGTTTTTCTTTTATCTTCTCCATTGAAAAGTGGTTCTATTATTTCACCAGAAAATATAAAGCTCTCGGAAAACTGTACCGATTGCTTTTAAACCTTTCGATGTTATCACTGCTTGGTCTCATTGTATGGTCGGGTATTAAATTATTCTCACAGCAGTTTGTACATAGTCAATTAATTGGTAGCCTTATCTTCTTGGCGGAATTGGCCTTCTTCTTTTGGATGTGGAGGGTTGTTTCAAAAAATAGTTGGCGCTGGCCAAGTATGAAATTAACCATATTCTCTCTGGTATGCCTAGTCGCAATATTTGCCTTTGCGGGAGTAAAGCCTTTCGCTGACTATAAAAATTCACTTGTCATCCGGTATACGGCGTGGACAGAGGATATGGAGAGATCAAGATTGGAAAAAGAAGCGGCTGAAAAGGCCGAAGAGCAGGAGAAAATACAAGAAGCGATTGCCATGATGCCCATTCCCGTAAAGGAGGCTCCTACCAAATCCCAAACGGCAAGTGGCTTAACTACCACACAAGCCCTGCAAATAGATGAGGCAGAACAAGAAGCATTCAGGTTAATAAATGCAATTCGTGAGGAGGCAGGTATACCCGCTACAAATTGGGATGATGAACTATATAAGTTATCCAAGCAACATACCCAAGATATGGCAAATAAGGGAGAGCTCTTCCACACGCAGGTCGGTTCATCCCATGGCGAGAATGCTTGGGGCGGAACTGGCTACTATCATTATCGTTATGATGAGTTGGCGAAGGTTATCGTCGGCTCTTGGATGTCAAGCCCCTTACATGAAGCTTGGCTATTACACGCTCCGATCAAGGAGTCAGCCGTCAGCATTGTTGTAAATCCAGATAGCCAGTACGCCAGTTGGTCATTTTGGATGAATACCTTAGACAGAGGGCCAGAACTAGTTGAGAGAATAGTAAAAGAATGGAAAAGCTCAGGAAGTAATCTACCTTGGATAGAATGGCTGCAGATGAAAGGTTACCTTAAACCTTAAGTTTGTGGAAGATAGTACATCCTTTATAGATGGAGTGAGAAACAACAAAGAATGCGTAGAACCATCGGGGGAGTTTGGGAGTAGCTTAATTATAAAAATGGGGAGTTAAAGAGGGGCGCAGCCCCTCTTACCCAGCCACCTCCCCCTCTCCTTCAAAGGAGAGGGGGACACAGGGGGTGAGGATGATAAAGAATAAGGAGGTCTAAAAATGGGCTATCTATCCCCCACGCTCGCGGTCAGAAACATGAAGGAGACAATCGCCTTTTACCGGGATGTCCTAGGCTTCAAGACGGGCATGATGTTCCCTGACGCCAGTAACCCGGAATACGCTGACCTGTCCAAGGATGACATGGTGCTGATGGTCATTCCCGCCGCCAACTGCGGCATCGATGCGGAGGTAAAACTGGGGACGGGGGTCAATCTCTACATGCAGATTGACGGCAGCATCGACGAGTATTACCAGCAGGTTAAAAAGAAGGGCGCCAGGATAATCACCGACATCAATGACGAGCCTTTCGGCATACGCGACTTCACCGTTGAGGACATCAACGGCTACCAGATCACCTTCAATCAGATAGTCGGCAAGAAATGCCTGAGCTGCGGCATGCCCATGAGCAAGTTTGAGGATTATGGCGGGGGCAATCCGGCCAACGTCTACTGCGTGCACTGCGCCAACACTGACGGCAGCCTGAAGAAATACGAAGAGGTCTATGAAGGCATGATAGGTTTCATGATGAGCACCCAGAGCATGGACCAAGCCAGCGCAGAGAAAGCCGCCAAAGAATACATGGACACCATGCCGGCCTGGCAGGGTCAATAATAAAGGGGTGAGGATGACTGAAGAGCAAAGGAGTGGCCGCCTTTCTTGCCGGCAAAAAATACTGGCATTAACCTTTGGCGAAAGAAAGCGTTATAATGAATGAGGGGGAGTCAGAAGGGGGTTGAACTATGAGCATGGATATGTTTGAGCAGCAGGCCGAGGACATGCAGGCCAAGGAAGCGCCGCTGGCCACCCGGATGCGCCCGAACAGCCTTAACACATTCGTCGGACAGGAGCACATCATCGGTCCGGGCCGCGTGCTGAGAAAAGCTATTGAAAGCGGCAAGACGCCGTCTTTTATCCTCTGGGGCCCGCCGGGCAGCGGCAAGACAACGCTGGCCTACATCATTGCCAATATGACCGGCGCCAATTTCAGCCCGATTAGCGCCGTCAGCGCCAGCGTCAATGACCTGCGCCGCGTCATCGAAGAAGCGAAAGGTCGCCGCCAGATGAACCTGCAGAAAACCATCCTCTTTATCGACGAAATTCACCGCTTCAATAAAACGCAGCAGGATGCCGTCTTGCCTTATGTTGAAGACGGCACGATTACCCTCATCGGCGCCACCACGGAAAATCCCTCCTTTGAGGTCACTTCGCCCCTTCTTTCCCGAAGCCGCGTCATGCCCCTCAGACCCCTTACCGACGAGCAGATACAGGTCATCCTTACCAGAGCCCTGAAGGACTCCCTGCGCGGTCTCGGACATCTCAACGTGGAGGTCGCGCCGGAAGCGCTGGGTCGCCTGACCACGCTATCCAACCATGACGCCCGCATTGCGCTCAATGTGCTTGAGATGGCGGCGCTGAGCACCCCTCCCGATGAAGAAGGAAAGCGTTATATCATCCTGCCCACTATCGAGGACGCGCTCCAGCAGCGCGTGATACCATACGACAAAAGCGGTGACCAGCACTACGATCTTATATCCGCCCTGCACAAGTCCATGCGCGGCTCTGACCCGGATGCCTCGCTGTACTGGCTGGCCAGGATGCTGGAAGCCGGCGAAGACCCGCTGTACATTGCCCGCCGCCTGGTTCGTTTTGCTTCGGAAGATGTTGGCATGGCAGACCCCCAGGCGCTGGTAATCGCCATGGCAGCGCAACAGGCGGTCCACTTTGTCGGCATGCCCGAGGGCAACCTGGCACTGGCCGAGGCAGCGGTCTACCTGGCCACCGCTCCCAAGAGCAACTCACTTTACGAAGCTTACTCTCGTGCCCAGAAAGAAGTCACCCAGGGCGCCAGCGAATCGGTTCCCCTCCACCTGCGCAATCCGGTAACGCCGCTCATGCAGGAGATGGAGTATGGGAAAGGCTACCAGTATGCCCACGACCACCCCGACCATTTTGTCGCGCAGCAGAACCTGCCGAACCGCATTCAGGGTACTAAATATTACACACCAAGCACGCAGGGCTATGAAAGCCAGATTATGGCCCGCTTGAAAGCCTGGTGGCAGAGAGAGACGAAACCGGAACCAGAGGAACCGGAGGAAACAGAGGAAACGGAACCGGAAGCTGATTCGCTAGAAGAATCCTGATTCTAATCCAGGTTGATTTCTCGGGGATTAACCCGACACTTCTCCGCCGTAATGATGGCGATAATATCCGCCGCGGCGCGGTTAATCTCGTCCCGCTGACTGTAGACCACGTAATCAAATAACGATAACTGCTTTATTTCTTCGGCTGCGGTCTGCATGCGCACGTTCAGGTTAAAAGACGCCTCTGTATGCCGCTTCTTTAGCCTTACTCCCAGTTCCTCTATCGACGGCGGCATAAGGAAGATGAATACCGCCTGGGGCACCATCTTTTTTATACTCGCCGCGCCCTGTATGTCCACTTTAATAATCGTATCCTGCCCGTCATTGAGCGCCTGTTTCATCGCCTGTTTGGGCACACCGTACCAGTTTCCATAGACATTGGCGTATTCCAGCAGCTCTCCCTGCTTGATCATGTCCTGGAACTTCTTCGGCACGATGAAGTGGTAATCAATGTGATTGCGTTCTCCGGCGCGTCGGGAACGCGTGGTTAACGTTGTGAGGTACTCTACAGGATACTTTAACTCCTTCATTCGATTGAGCAGAGCGTCTTTGCCCACTCCTGAAGGGCCAGAGAGGATAACGAGCAGCGCTTTTTTAGATGGACCGAGGGGAGAACCTCGTCTACGCCTCATCTTTCTCGTCGCTTTGCTCCAGTTTCATTCCCGAGCTGGTACGAGTTGTCTGGATCCTGCCAGCGATTGTCTCCGGAGCAAGCGCCGCCAGGATAACATGTCCGCTATCAACAAAAATAACTACCTTGGTTCTTCGACCGTTGGTCATATCAACAAGCTGACCCCGGCTTTTCGCCTCCTGTACTGTCCGTTTGGTCGGTGCTGAGTTCGGTGCTGCCATGGCAATTACCCGGTTCATCATCATTATGCCACCGAAACCTATATGAACTAACTCCATATCCACTGGTGTCCCCCTCAATTAATAATTATAAATCCATAAACGAACTTGATTTATCAAGCAAAACTTCGTGGCAACACCATAAATGGCTGACATTCAGCAAAAGTACTCCCCATAAGCTATCACTTGCCGTCGAGCTTGTCAAGAGATGGTAAATAGCACACTCGCTCAAATCATTACAACTTTTTCCATATTTCCAATTAGTCCGTTACTTGCACAAGGTGGAGGGAAGTTTTTTCTTTTTTTAAGAGCTTTTTTCAGTACCACAGCGTTTTTTGATTGCGTTTCCCATCCATTTATGTTATCATTACTTCTGATGTTCAGAAATACCTGACCGTTTGCGTGAAAAAGAGCCTCCTGGTGGTTCGAGCGGTGCGGTACCACCCGTTCCCATCCCGAACACGGAAGTGAAACGCTCCAGCGCTGACGATACTGAGGGGTAGCCCCCTTGTGGAAAATATGCCATTGCCAGGAGGCTTCTTGACCTTCGTTAGTTGTTGTTCTACACTATAAATTGAATAATGGTGAGCAATATATCTAGGGGGAGAAATGTCAAGCAGATTTGAGAAGTTCTCCGAGCGGGCGCGTAGAGTGCTGACCATCGCCCAAGAAGAAGCTCGCCAGATGAACCATAATTCTATTGGCACGAAGCACATTCTTCTTGGCCTGGTGCGGGAAGAGGAGGGCGTCGCCGCCAAGATACTGACCAACCTTGGTGTCAGTCTGAATAAAATACGGACGGCGGTGGAATTCAACAGCGACCGTGGCGAAAGACCGAGTACCGGTGAAAGCGGTCTCACTCCTCGCGCCAAGCGTGTTATTGAACTGGCCATTGATGAAGCACGCCAGCTCAGCCACAATTACATCGGCACGGAACACCTCCTGCTGGGTTTGCTGCGTGAGGGCGAAGGAGTTGCCGCCGGCGTGCTTAACAGCCTCGGGGTTACTCTGGAGCGAGCCCGTTCCGAAACGGCGCAGGTTCTCAGCCAGGGAGTGCCCCGTTCCAAATCTGGCCGTGGGGCAAGCCGAACCCCAGCTCTCGACCAGCTTGGCGTTGACCTGACCGCCGCTGCCCGCGCTGGTAAATTAGACCCGGTTATCGGACGGACGAAGGAAATCGAGCGGGTTATCCAGATACTCAGCCGCCGCACCAAGAATAATCCCGCACTTATCGGTGAGCCGGGCGTTGGCAAGACAGCCATCGTGGAAGGCCTGGCACACCGCATCGTTGCCGGTGATGTCCCCGAAACACTGGAGGAGCGTCGACTCGTCGCCCTGGATATGGGGTCGCTCGTTGCGGGGACAAAGTACCGGGGTGAATTCGAGGAACGGGTCAAGAAAGTTATCGAGGAAATAAAAACCTCAGGCAACTGCGTGCTTTTCATTGACGAATTTCATACTATGGTGGGTGCCGGCGCCGCCGAGGGAGCCGTTGACGCGGCCAATATCCTCAAACCTTCGCTGTCGCGTGGTGAACTGCAATGCATTGGCGCCACCACCCTGGATGATTACCGCAAATATGTGGAGCGCGATGCCGCTCTGGAACGCCGTTTTCAGCCGGTGCTGGTGGAAGAACCCTCCGTTGAAGAGACTCTTGACATTCTGCGCGGTGTAAAAGGGCGCTATGAAGACCACCATCGTTTGACAATCAGCGATGAGGCGCTGCACTCTGCATCCACGCTCGCCGCCAGATACATACCTGACCGCTTCCTGCCTGATAAGGCCATTGACCTGATTGATGAAGCGTCCTCCCGGGTAAGGATAAAGCACTATACTATGCCTTCCTCACTCAAGGAGACCAAACAGCTTGCTGATACCAAGCGCAAGGATAAGGATACCGCCCTGGCGGCCCAGGAGTACGACCGGGCTGCCGAACTCAGGGAAGAGGAACTGCAGCTTGATGATAAAGCACGTGCCCTCGAAGATGAATGGCGGGCGTTGCAAACGCAGGACCAACCGGTAGTGACCTCGGAAAACATCGCTGAAGTGGTGAGCATGTGGACGAGCATACCCGTAGTGCAGCTGGCCGGTGATGAAACGGAACGTCTGTTAAACATGGAAGAGGTGATACACCAGCGCATCATCGGGCAGGACGAGGCAATCAATACCATCGCCAAGGCCATCAGGAGAGCCCGGGCCGGACTGAAAGACCCGAGACGACCCATAGGGAACTTCATTTTCCTCGGTCCGACCGGCGTGGGTAAGACGGAGTTGGTCCGTGCTCTGGCCGAATTCATGTTCGGCAGCGAGGATACTCTCATCCGTCTGGATATGTCTGAGTTCATGGAGAAATTTGCCGCCTCCAGACTGGTTGGCGCCCCTCCCGGCTATGTTGGCTATGAAGAAGGCGGACAGTTGACCGAGGCGGTCAGGCGCAAGTCATACTGCTGCATCCTTCTTGACGAGATTGAAAAGGCGCATCCGGACGTATTCAACCTGCTGCTCCAGATTTTTGATGACGGTCACCTGACCGATGCCAAAGGTCGCCGGGTTGATTTCCGCAACAGCGTTATCGTCATGACCAGCAACGTTGGCGCCGAAATGATACGGAAAGGTACTGTGCTTGGCTTCACGTCCGGCTCGAACGAGTCAAAGACACGCGAGCAGGCCTACGATAAAATGAAAGACAACCTGCTCAACGAGATGAAGAAGACCTTCCGCCCCGAGTTTCTCAACCGCGTTGACGGGGTCGTAGTTTTCCACTCTTTGAGCAAGGAGCAGATACGCCAGATTGTCGACCTTATGCTGACCTCGGTAACCCAGCAGCTTAAGGAGAAAGATATTGCCCTGGAAGTTACTGACGCGGCCAAGGATTTCCTTGGGGAAAAAGGTTACGACGAGGTCTACGGTGCCCGGCCGCTGCGGCGTGCCATTCAGGACATGGTTGAGGACAAGCTCTCTGAAGACCTGCTCCGAGGCAACTTCCAGTCCGGTGATTCCGTAATCGTCGACCTGGAAGAGGACCAGATTGTGGTTCGCCCCGTTACTGCGGTGGGCGCCTTAATGGGAGAAGAAAATTAATGCATCATAAC
>CBFDCY010000032.1:0-8912 GCA_965603425.1 uncultured Dehalococcoidia bacterium
ATGAAATTCGCTCATGACAGCCCCTTCCCTGAACTGGAAGAAACTCTGGAAAACGTTTACACATAGGAGACGGGAATGAGAGAGATAAATATTCGACAGGCGATTGGTGAAGCCCTAGACGAGGAAATGGCCAGGGACCCCTCGGTATTCATAATCGGCGAGGACGTGGGCCCGATGGGTGGCCTGATGGGTGAAATCGGTGGCCTGTATAAGAAATACGGCATAGACAGGGTCAGGGATACCCCCCTCTCCGAGGCGGCCATTCTCGGCGCCGCCATCGGCTCCGCCATCACCGGATTGAGGCCGATTGCGCGGATGCGGTTCGCCGACTTCCTGGGAGTAGCCTGGGACGAAATCATGAACCAGATGACCAAGATGAAGTACATGTTCGGGGGCAAGATTAAAATGCCCCTTACCATGGATGCCCTCACCGGCGCCGGCCGACGCTCGGCTGCCCAGCATTCGCAGAGCATCGAGGGCATGATGATGAGCATCCCGGGACTGAAGATTGTCCTGCCTTCAAACGCCTACGATGCCAAAGGGCTGCTCAAGACCGCCATCCGGGATGACAACCCGGTAATGTTCTTCGAGCACAAGTTCTTAATGTGGGCCGGACCCAAGAGCGATGTTCCGGAAGAGGAGTACCTTATTCCCTTCGGGCAGGCAGAGATCAAGCGGGAAGGGAAAGATATTACGGTAGTCGCCACGGCCGCCATGGTAACACGGGCGCTGAATGCGGCGGAAACGCTACAGAAGGAAAAGGGCATCAGCCTGGAAGTTATCGACCCTCGCACAATTGTGCCCTTTGATAAGAAGACGGTATTGAACTCGGTGAAGAAGACAGGCCGCCTGGTTGTCTTCACCGAGGAATGTGAGACGGGCAGCTTTGCCGGCCAGGTGGCGGCAATCGTGGCCGATGAAGGATTTGACTACCTTGATGCTCCGATAAAGCGGGTTAACGCACCGGACACGCCGGTACCGTACGGGATTGTCCTGGAAGATTACTGGATTCCCAACGAGGAAAAACTGATAAAAACGATAAACGAGATACTGTAATAACCAGCCCGTGCAACGCAGATAATATTCACAGTATCCTGCTATGATTGAATCAAGCGCTATGGAAGGGGAAGGAATCGACAAATGATTTTTGGCACCTTCCCCTTTTATTTTGATATAGAAACAATATGATTTGCGCCAACGGTGCCGTCCGTATAATATATATCTAGCAAACTACAGGAGGTATTGAAGCTATGGCCCATGATGAAAAGCTGATTCAGAAACTGGCGGAAAAGGCCAAGATTATCCGTAGAGACGCTGTGGAAATGATTAGGGCTGGCAAGCTGGGATGGATAGGCGGCTCATTTTCGCAGGCGGATATTATCACCGCACTGGTCTTCCACCACATGAAACACGACCCCAAAAACCAGGACATGGCGGAGAGGGACCGGCTCATAGTCTCCAAAGCCCATTGCTGTGAGACAGTCTATGCCGCCCTCGGTGAGGCCGGCTATTTTTCGAAAGAGCTGTACCAGTCCTATGGCCAGATGGGAGCCACCCTTCAGGCACATACGGAGCGGATTGTGCCCGGTGTCGAATATTCCGGCGGCTCGCTGGGCGAGGGACTATCTTTTGCCCTGGGTGAGGCTCTGGCGGCCCGTATCGATGCCCCAAAGGATTCGTCCGGCCGTGCCGTCCCCCGCTACCGCGTCTTCTGCATCGTCGGGGACGGAGAGAGCAATGAAGGACAGATGTGGGAAGCGGTCATGGCGTCGCTCCACTATAAAGTGGACAACCTCGTCGCCATCCTCGACCACAATAAATTTCAGTCCGGCGGCACGGTTGAGGAAAGGCTAAACATGATGCCGTGGGTGGATAAATGGAAAGCGTTCGGGTGGGATACCACCGAGATTGACGGCCACGACTTCGAAGCCATCCTCACCGCTCTGGAAAACGCGGACAAGGTCAAGGGCAAGCCACACGCCATCATCGCCCATACCATCAAATGCAAGGGAGTGCCCTCTTTCGAGCACAAGAACCTGCACTTCGGCAATATTTCCGACGAAATGTACGCCGAGGCGATGAAGGCGCTCAAATAAGCGGCCCCGCGCCAGTAACAAAAAGACCATAAGGGAGTGAAAAATGAAACTGAATTATGTGCTGGAACCACTGGGTGAGATGAAAGCCATGTACCAGGCTTACCACGAGGAAATGGTGGAGTTGTCCCAGAAAAACAATAAGATAGTGCTCCTGTACGGCGATTTCCCTCACGGTGCCGCGGGCGACCTGTTACAGAAAGACCACCCTGACCGGGTCTACGATGTCGGCATTGCCGAGGCAAACCTCATCACCACCGCTGCCGGTATGGCGGGGGGTGGCTACCTGCCGTTCACCCATTGCCACAGCATCTTTGCCGTTGGTCGGGCGTACAACCAGATACGGCAAAACGTTGCCTTTGATAGGCTAAATGTTAAAATCGTCCTCTGTAACTCCGGTATGCTCTGGCCTTTCATGGGCGGGTCGCACCAGATGATAGAGGAAATCGCCGCCCTGCGCGCCATCCCCAACATGGTGCTCGTTTCCCCGGGCGACCCCGTGTCGACGAAGAAAATGACCCGCGCACTTGCCGAGCACGTCGGACCAGCGGCCCTGCGCATTTCCAATCCGGCCGTGCCAACCGTATACCGCGATGATTTTCCGTTTGAGCTGGGGAAGGCAGTGACGCTGACCGATGGCAACGATGCCACGATTATCTCCACCGGCATGATGCTCTCCGACGCACTGGAAGCCGCCGATACACTGGCCAAAGAAGGTATCAAGGTACGCCTGCTGGACATGCACACCCTCAAGCCGATTGACGAAGGGGCAATAATCAAGGCCGCGAAAGAGACCGGCGCCATCGTCACCGTGGAAGACAGCAGCATCATCGGTGGCCTGGGCGGGGCCGTAGCCGAGATAGTGGCGGAGACCGCAACGGCGACGGTAAAACGGGTCGGCATCCAGGACCGCTTCGGCCAATCGGGTACCGTGCCGGAACTGAAAGAAGAGTACAAAATATCCGCCAGGGATATCATCCAGGCGGTCAGAGATTCGGTCAAGAAGAAATAGACTGTGACTCGCCCATTTTATCTGTCAAAGGAGGAGTGATGGAAAAACTCGGTTTTATCGGCCTGGGCAATATGGGTAAAGGGATGGCTTTGAACCTGGCCAGGGCAGGCTACCCGCTGACCGTCCATGACGTACGGCCCGAGCCGGTTCAGGAACTGGTCAAAGCCGGCGCCAGGGCGTCCGGTTCCCCGCGTGAGGTGGCCGAAAATTCAGAGATTGTCATCACCATGGTGACCTCATCTCCCCACGTGGAGCAGATAATGTTTGGCGATGACGGCGTCCTTGCCGGGATGAAAAAGGGCAATATCATAATCGATATGAGCACCATCGACCCGATTGTGACGCGCAAGGTGGCCGCCGCCGCCGCCGAAAAGGGAGTCGATATGCTGGACGCACCAGTGAGCGGTGCTCCGCCCAAAGCCGCCGACGGCACGCTCTCCATAATGGTGGGCGGTAAAAAAGAAATCTTCGACCAGTGCAAACCGATACTGGATGTCATGGGAGAGAAAATCATCCACGCCGGCGATGTGGGCATGGGGGAGGTGGTCAAGCTGGCCAACAACCTGGCCGCGGCCGTGGCCGGCGTGGGCGCCTTCGAGGGCTTCCTGTTCGGCGTCAAGCTCGGCGCCGACCCCAAAATACTTTACGACGTAATGAGCACCAGCTCCGGAAACAGCTGGGTAATACAGACACGCGTGCCCTACCCCAACGTCATCCCCGGTAGCCCGGCCAACGACGACTTTGTCCCCGGCTTCACCGCCGACCTCATGGCCAAAGACCTCGGCCTCATACTTTCCGCAGCCGAGGCGACCAGAATACCGCTGCTGGGGGCCAGCCTGGCCCGGCAGTTGATTGAGGTCGCCCAGGCCAAGGGTCTGGGCGGTAAGGACTGGTCGGTCATTGCCAAAGTGCTTCAGGAAATGGCCGGAGAATAAACCCGACTTTATTGAAGAGGTAAAAGCCAGACCTGATTTCTAGGGTGTCGGCGCCGACGACCGGTGCCTAGAGCGGGGGTTTCCTTGGCACTCAAAATGATTTTTATAAGTATGACAGTATGCTTTTACTGTGCAGTTCCGCTTGGGTACAATGCCTCATAAAAACCATCCCATATAGAACAGTAGAATTCCACAGCGCATTCTTCTGCTTTGGTGATAGTAGTAGCATCCATCAGATCATCAAATTTTTCTGAACATTCGGAATCGTTTAGTGCCTCTACAAGGACACCAAGTAAAATGATTTCCGATGTTGTCATCTCGTAAGACTCTGTCCAATAGTACTCCTCAAGTATGTATGCGTAGGGCTTCGCCTTATCCATCTTTCGATTCAGTTCATTATAGTCGCCTGTCATTTTTTGGGTCTCATCCTGTGCTGCAGACACGTCTTTTTCTAGCTTTTGAACCTCGCTTTGTTTTGCTGTAAGGTCGCTTTCCAGCTTCTCAACCTTGTTTTGTTCGGCACCAAGGTCGCTTTCCAACTTATCGGTTTTGCTGCATTCAGCCGCATAGTCGCTCTCCAGTTGCGCAGACTTGCTCTGTTCGGCAGCGAGGTCAGTCTGCACTGCAGCAAGGTTACTTTCCGCAGATTCCACCCTGGTTACGAGTGTTCCGTACTCAGCCATTAAAGCATCGTAATCCTGCTGAGGAACACAGCCGATCACAAGCATGGCCGGCATCAACACCATCAGCAATATTGCAATTGTCTTTTTCATTTTAATCCCCCTGAAAAGATTTCTTAGGGACTAACAACGATAATTAATTTCACTTTCTCCATAGGCACTTCCCCCCAAGAGCAGCCTCAACCTAAACAAAAAAGGGCGCCCGCAACCGTACTTCAATTAACGGTTACAAGCACCCCTTCTCATCACCACATCCACTATCCAATATTACATTTTTAATGTAGTGAGCTAATTATAGTTCATATTTCATTTCTGTCAATACCCAGAGTATAGAAATTTATTTTCAGAAGGTAAAAAGGCATGTCGAATGAAAACCTATTTTAATTATTTGATTTTTGGCCTTTTATCTGCCCACGGTGCCGCCTGCTCATATGCCGCCGCTGCTTTCAGGAGGGCGGTTTCGCCGTGGTGCCTGCCCACGATTTGCAACCCTACCGGCAGTCCGTTTTCCGTCCACCCGCAGGGCACTGATACCGCCGGATGTCCGGTCATGGTAATGGCGTAGGTCAGCATAGCCCAGTCCAGATAATGCTTCATGGGCTTACCCGCGATTTCAGTGGGGAATTTTACCTCGGCAGGGAACGGCGGGATTGGCGCCGTCGGCATTATAAGTAAATCATATTTGTCAAAGAAAGCCCTCGCCCGGTTCCATATCTCGGAACGCTGCCGGTGCGCCCAGGCTATCTCCTGAACTGTCAGCTTCAGCCCCTGCTCGATATTGCCCGTCACCAGCGGGTTCACCCAGCGCTGGAATTCGGGGTCGTTTTGGTACTGGTCCCCGTACACGGCGACAAAGCGCACTCCCCGCAGAATTAACGCCGTTTCTTTAGCGCCGGTGAAGTCAGGGCAGTCTTCCACCACCTCGCAGCCCATACCGCGAAATACGCCAATCGCCTTTCTTGCTTCTTTCAATACCACCGGGTCAACCGGCATCAGGTTCAGGTTGTCAGTCCAGGCTACTTTGAGGTTTTTAGCTCCGGGATTTTGTGCCGACTGAAGGAACGGGGTTGCTTCCCTGGGCAGGGATACCGGACTCCTGCTATCCGGCCCGGAAATCGCGTCCAGAAACAGCGCGGTATCCGGAATGGTGCGGGCAATCGGCCCCTGCACCGCCAGGTCGTCCCAGTTGAGCGGACTCGGGTAATCAGGCACTCGCCCCGGTGACGGGCGAAAGCCGACCACTCCGCAAAAAGCGGCCGGCACGCGTAGCGACCCACCCAGGTCACTGCCCTGAGCCAAAGGCCCTATTCCGGCGGCCACGGACGCCGCCGCACCTCCGCTGGAACCACCAACAGTGTAAGCAGTATCCCAGGGATTGCGCGTTATGCCAAACACCTGATTGAAAGTGGAGGCGCCGGCGGCAAATTCAGGCGTGTTTGTCTTGCCCATGATTATGCCGCCCTCTTTCCTCACCCTCCCCACCAGCAGCTCATCTTCATCGGGCACGAAGTTCTCATACAGCTTTGAGCCAAAGGTGGTGCGGATGCCCGCGGTCATATTAACGTCTTTTATCGACACCGGAAGCCCGGCCAGCAACCCGACCTCTTTGCCCTGCATGATGGCCGATTCCACCTTCTTTGCCGTCTCCAGAGCCATCTCCGGCACAAGGGTACCGTAGGCGTTAATCGCCGGGTTAATCTTCTCAATTCGCTCCAAAAATACCTGTATAAGCTCAGTCGGAGAGATGGCCTTTTCCCGGAGCATCTCTCTTAATGCCACCGCCGGGGTGAAACAAAGGTCTTCGGCACTCAGGTTACCCTTTGTTGCCATGATTAAATTCTCCCTTCCGTTTACATTGAAGTTTGCTTACCTTCCCATTTTTTCTCCTTGAGCCACTGCTTCCGGTCGGAGCGGAAGTTCTCCCACTCCACATAGCCTATGGGCAGGCTGATGCCTCCATCCACGAGCAGCGTTGTTCCGGTTATCATCCGGGCCCGCTCTGACGCCAGAAAGACCACCGCGTCCGCCTGGTCCTCCGGATAGGTGAAGTCCTGCAGGGGTGTTGTCTGGAGCGTATTCTGCTTCACCTCCGGCGATATACGGTTCAAGACCACCTCGGTCATGGTGGGTCCGGGACAGACGGTGTTGACGTTTATCTTGAAAGGACCAAGCTCAAAGGCGCAGTGGCGGCCAAAGCCGATGACGCCGGCCTTGGCGGTACTGTAGGCAATCCCCCCGTACATGGTCATCCTCACGCCAGCGAGAGAGGCGATATTGACGATTTTACCTCCGCCCCTCTTTTTCATCACCTCTGACGCGAATTTGGTACAGTGAAAAAGCCCCTTCATATTGATTTCCATCGTCCAGTCCCATTGCGATGTCGGCATGTCCTCCAGTAAATAGGCATGGTCGCCGCCCACGTTGTTCACCAGTATATCAATCCCACCCCACTCCGCGACAATACGGTCAACCATTTCCCCAACCTCGGCTTCTTTGGTCACGTCAGCTTTGAAAGCCATTACCTTCTGTCCCAACGCCTCTATCTCTTTTGCCGTTTCATCGGCCGCCTGCAGGTCAGTCAGGGCGATATCAGCCCCCTCCCTGGCCAGCGCCAGGCAGATGGCCTTGCCCAGCCCGCGGCCGCCGCCGGTTACCAGCGCCACCTTGCCTTCGATTCCAGAGTACATCGACTTGGACATAGTCTATTTCTCCTCTATTCTTCTTAAGATTCCTGAGTTTAATAAATATTTAGAGCATGGCGACGGAAAAACCGCCGTCCACGGGAAGCGCCACACCGGTAACGAAATCAGATGCCCGGCTGGCCAGGAAAACGGCGGTCCCGGCAAGGTCGTCCGGCATACCCCATCTTCCGGCAGGCGTGCGCGTGTTAACCCGCTCTTCCAGCTCCGGCATGTCAATCCTCGCCTTTCTGGTCAGGTCAGTATCAATGAAACCGGGAAGAATGGCATTAACCTGGATGTTGTCCTTTGCCCAGGCATTCGCCATACAGCGTCCCATCTGCACGATACCACCTTTACTTGTCGCGTAAAGCGTCACTTTGGCCGCGCCGAATATAGAGGTCATGGAGCCCGTGTTGATTATCTTGCCCCCACCGGCGGCTTTCATCGCCGGATAGACTGCCTGCGAGCAGAGAAAGGCGCTCCGCAGGTTGACATTCAGCACTTCTTCCCACTCATCCACCGCATACTCCTGCGGGAGCTTGCGGATATTGGTGCCGGCATTATTGGCCAGAATATCTATCCGCCCGAACTCATCCAGCACCTTTTTCGCCATGTCTTTTATCTGTTTCTCTTCCCTGACGTCCACCTTCACCCCAATCGCCTTTACGCCGAATTCTTCCTGGAGCCCTTTCACCGCCTCGGCTGTTTTGGCTTCGTTGCGGGCAGCAATAGCCACGTTGGCCCCCGCCGAGGCCAGCCCGCGCGCTATTCCCAGACCGATGCCCCCGTTCCCCCCGGTCACAATCGCTACCTTGCCCTTTAAGTCGAAAAGGTCTTTCATTTTTGTCCTCCTTGAACCATTATTATAATTACGCTTTATCTTCGCTATTTCTGCGGCTCAATGATAACTTTAATAGAATCGCCGGCTGCAGCAACCAGATGGAAGCCCCGGCCGGCTTCCGCCAGAGCCAGGCGATGGGTAATCATCTGTCGCACCGGAATAGTGCCAGCCCGAATTATGTCCAGCGCCGTCTGGTAGTCGTAAGGGGCAGCGCCATAGCTGGTGGTCAGCGTGACATCGGTGCGCCAGAAAACCTCATTCAAGGAAATCGGGATGGAGACGCCGGGGTCTGTGGGCGCGAAGAGCAGGACTGTCCCGCCGCGCTCCACCGACTGTAATGCCTGCTTAATAGCCGCGGTAGCGCCGGCACACACTATCACCAGGTCGGCCAGATTACCATCATTGACCTCACGCAATCGGGCCGGTAAATCTTCTTTCGCATGTATCGCGGTATCGGCTCCGAACCGTTTTGCCGCGTCCAGCCGAAACTGGTTAATGTCCGTCGCCACCACCCGACCAGCCCCCAGAGTTCGAGCCAGCTGCAGGTGAAGCAGTCCGGCGATACCGCTGCCGATAACGAGCACGCTGTTGCCCGGCTGCATTCGTGCTATCCTCTGCCCCCGAAGCACACAGGCTAAAGGCTCAATAAACGTGGCATCTTCATAAGACA
>CBFDCY010000033.1:0-8756 GCA_965603425.1 uncultured Dehalococcoidia bacterium
CGCGGAGCCAGTCGAGGAAGCAGTTGCCGAAAAGACCGAACCACCGCCAGCGGCGGAAGAGGTACTTGCCGAGCCGGTGGTCTTCTTTGAACCTAAAGTAACGGAGGAGAAATCAGGGCTCAGATTCGCCGAGGATATCATGGGGCCCAGGCCGGATAAACCGACAGATAAAGCCAAGAAGAAGAAAAAGAAAGGGGTTTCCACCAAAGAAGGTGCCGAGGACGGTATCAGGATAAAGACACGACGGCGAGGCGCTGATTTACTGAGTGAAGATGAAGAGTTCTAGCTCCCATTCTGCTCATACCAGGCACATACCACAGCGGACATGCCTTGGCTGTCGACAGGTAAGAGCAAAGCGCGAACTGATACGAATCGTCAATACGCCGGCCGGCAATATAGAAGTAGACATTACCGGTAGAAAGGCAGGACGCGGTACCTATCTCTGCCCGACCCTGGAATGCTGGGAGGTGGGATTGAAAAGCAATCGTCTGGACCACGCGCTGCGCACCGGCCTCACCACGGACAGCCGGGAGCAGCTAATGAAATACGCCGAAGAAAACCTGAAAGGAGAAACCAGTGCCCCGGGCGAAAAAACTAGATAATACAGTCGAACCGGAAGCTGAAGAAGCACCCAAGTCGCCGGAGACACCTACAAAAGACCAAGTGGAGCTTCCTCACTCGCTGAGCGTGCGACAACTGGCTGACCTCCTCCAGGTCAGTGCCATTGATATCATAAAACAGCTCATGCGAAAGGATATCATGGCCAATATCAACCAGATAGTTGATTATGATATCGCGGCAGAGATAGCCACCAACCTGGGCTATGAGGCACGCCTGAAGCCACGGACCGCTGAAGGGGCCGCCAGCGCTATCAGCGAGATAAGAAAGCGCCGCAAGCTACAGGTCGAAGAAACCGGAAACCTGCAGCCGCGCCCTCCGGTGGTGACGGTCATGGGCCATGTTGACCACGGGAAGACACGGCTGCTTGACGCCATCCGCCAGACCAATGTCATGGACACCGAAGCCGGCGCCATTACCCAGCACATCGGCGCCTATCAGGTAATGGTAAACGAACAGAAAATCACCTTCCTGGACACTCCGGGACATGAAGCGTTCACCGCCATGCGAGCCCACGGTGCCCAGATAACCGATATTATCATCCTGGTGGTGGCGGCGGATGACGGCGTCATGCCGCAAACGCTGGAGGCAATCAACCATGCCCGCGCGGCGGAGGTACCCATTATCGTCGCCCTCAACAAAATCGACAAGCCGGAAGCGAATCAGGACCGGGTGAAGCAGCAACTGACGGAAGCAGGACTGCTGATTGAGGAATGGGGAGGGGACGTTGTCTGTGTACCCATTTCCGCAAAAGAGAAACAAGGTATCCAGGAACTCCTGGAAAACCTCCTGGTTGTAACCGAGGTGGAAGAGCTTAAAGCCAATCCATCGGGACTGGCATCTGGCGTGGTAGTTGAAGCCGAGATGGATAGAACTCGTGGCCCACTGGCTACCATACTGGTGAATAATGGTACTTTAAAGCCAGGTGATACCGTGGTCGTTGGCAGCACATCGGACAGGGTCAGAGCCATGCTGAACAACCTGGGCAAGCAGGTGAAGAAAGCCGGACCGGCTACGCCGGCGGTGATTATGGGCCTGAGCAGCGTGCCGCAGGCTGGAGACATCCTGACCGCAGTGACCAGCGAACAGCAGGCACAGGCACTGCTGGAGAAACACCGCCAGGAAATGGACGAAAGAACCTCAGCCTCTGCCAAGTCGGTAAGCCTGCATAACCTGTACGATAAAATCAGCAGCGGCCAGGTCAAAGGGCTCAATATTATTCTGAAGGCGGACGTCCAGGGAAGTATCGGGCCTATTGAAGATTCTCTGGAGCGCCTGAGCACTGATCAAGTGCAGGTGAGAATACTCCACAGCGGCACCGGCAATGTATCCGAGAGTGACGTAATGCTGGCCACCGCTTCCAGCGGGCTCATCATTGGCTTCGGTGTTGACAGCGACGAAGGCGCCCGCCGCCAGGCAAACGTAGAAAGGGTTGACATCCGCCATTACAATGTGATTTACAACGTTGTTGACGACGTGGAAAAGGCGCTCAAGGGTTTGCTGGAGCCTGAATTGGTTGAGGTCATTGAGGGGCGTGCCGAGGTTAGAGCCGTCTTCTCAGCGCCCAAAGGAGTACAGGTGGCCGGTCTCTACGTTTTAGACGGGAAGATCAGCCGTAATTCCTCAGTGAGAGTGCACCGCGGCGAGGAGATTATCAGCGACACCACCGTCAGCAGCCTGAAACGGTTCAAGGATGACGTCCGCGAAGTAGCCGCCGGCTATGAATGCGGCATCGGCGTCAAAGACTTCCATGATTTTCAGGTTGGCGACGTGCTTGAGTTTTACCGGATAGACAAGTCAGCTTAACCCGGCAAGTATAAACCCCAGGAGCCTGTACCGTGTCTCATCGGATTGAACGTGTGAACCAGCTCATCCGTCAGGAAATCAGCGATTTACTGCGGCGCGAAGTTAAAGACCCGAGGCTCAGCCAATTTATTGCGGTTACCGAGGTGGCTACTTCCCCGGACCTCAAAAACGCCAAAGTCTATATCAGCTTTATCAGCGATGAGCAGCAAAAGCAGGACGCGCTTGACGCCCTAGCCGGTGCCTCAAATTTTTTCCGCAAGGAAATGGCCAGGACGCTGAGGTTGCGGCGCATTCCCGAACTCAGCTTCCACTGGGATAACTCCATAGAGCGCGGTTCACATATCATGAACCTCATTGATGATGTGAGCTCTTCGGACCGCTGAGAACTCTGGTTTCCGCGATATATTCACCACACCGCAAACGTAACTCAAGGGGGCAACACTATGAAAAGATGGCTAGTTATTGTCCTTCTGGCCGGGGCATCTCTTTTCTTATACCTGCTTTACTTCAATACCGACACTCAATTATACGCGGCCGAAGCGGAGTTAAACTCCACACGGACACAACTGGATTCGGCCGAAACCGGGCTGGCAGCAATGCAAGGGGAGCTGGATGCCACAAAAACAGGACTGGAATCGACCGTGTTAGCATTATCCGTCACCGAGATAGAACTGCAAGCAACGAAAGAAGGCCTGAGGGCAGCAGAAACCGAGATGGCCTCCACGTTAGACCGCCTCAGCACAACACAGGTGGAACTGGATGATAGAGAAATCGAGTTATCCGAATTACAGGTTAACTATGAAGGGCTGATGACCGGTCACGGCTATACCATTAAAGACCCGACTTATAAGGAGATGCTGCGTTTCCTGGAAGACGATGATACGGATGAAGCTGAATACATAACGGGTGAGTACGAGTGCATCGAGTTTACAACCGATCTGTGCAATCGTGCCGAGGAAAAGGGTATCCGATGCGCTTATGTTTCCGTCAGGTTTCCCGGTGGAAGAGGTCACGCGATTGTCGCTTTCAACACCATAGATAAAGGCTTAATTTATATTGAACCGCAATATGATGACCTGGTAGAAATTGAGATAGGCCAGCCTTTCTACAAATGTGTTGTTCCCAAAGAGGGGGTCACATACGTGAAACCGAGCTACGATGATACCGTTGAAGAAGTGCTGGTTGCCTGGTAAAAGAGTAGACCTTGTTTTTGAGGACTGACTGTGGACGGAATACTTAATATTGACAAGCCCCAGGGTATGACCTCTTATCGCGTGGTCGCTCTGGTGAAACGGCTCAGCGGCGAGCGCCGTGTCGGGCATGCCGGCACTCTCGACCCGCTGGCGACCGGTGTGCTGCCGGTCTGTCTCGGGCAGGCGACGCGAGTCGTCGAATTCCTCGCCACTGCCCGCAAGACGTACCGGGCTGAGATTGAACTGGGAGTAACCACCGATACCTATGATGCCAGCGGTAGCATCATCCAGAGAGAAAATCCTGCCGGCATCCACCGGGAACAGATGGAAAAAGCGCTGTCTTCCTTTCGCGGCGTTATCCAGCAGACACCGCCGATGTACAGCGCCCTAAAGCACCAGGGAAAGAAACTGTACGAGCTGGCCCGCGCTGGAATAACCGTCGAGCGGAAGAGCCGGCCCGTGACCATACACAGTCTGGATATCGTTGACTTTCAGCCGCCGCTCGTTACCGTAGAAGTGGAATGCGGGAAAGGTACTTATATACGCTCGCTGGCCCATGACCTCGGGCAAATTCTGGGCTGCGGCGCCAGCCTGAAAGGTCTCGTCCGCCAGCGCTACGGCCCGTTTGATATCGAGGATGCGGTAAGCATACCCCGGCTTGAAGATGCTTTCCGCCAGGACCACTGGGAGCACTTTGTTCATCCTATGGACTCCGTGCTCTCGGCATGGCCGGCAGTGGTGGTCGATGAGGCCACGGAACAGCTAATCAGAAACGGGGCGCTGGTTGCCCTGCCGCTGGAATCAGCAAAAGGGGACCGCTGTCGGGCCTATACTGCCAGCGGGCATTTTCTGGGCGTGTTGCGCCCTGACCAGGAAAAGGGTCAGTGGCACCCGGAAAAGGTCTTTTCAAACAGTCGCCGGTAAGCGCCAGGCCCAGAACTGTGATACGCTCCGCCAGGTGAAATCACTTGACATCGCACGCCTAATAAGAGTATAGTGTCAACCGATGACATGAAGGGGGATAAACCTGATATGGGAAAAATAAACGTAGCCATCATCGGTGTTGGTAATTGCTCCTCGTCTCTTGTCCAGGGCGTTCATTACTATAAAAATGCCAAAGCAAACGAGTTCGTACCGGGATTAATGCATGTGAACCTCGGCGGGTACCACATCAGCGACATCAATTTTGTGGCCGCTATTGACATCGACAAAAACAAGGTGGGCAAAGACCTGTCCGAAGCCATCTTTACCGCCCCGAACAACACATTTAAATTTTGCGAAGTACCACCTTCGGGTGTTATCGTTCAACGCGGTATGACCCATGACGGCCTGGGCAAGTACCTGTCACAGATAATACAGAAGGCACCCGGCCCCACCGCCGACATAGTCAGCATCCTCAAGGAGACCAAGACCGATATCGTCATCAACTACCTGCCGGTCGGCAGCGAAGAGGCGACCAAGTGGTATATTGAGCAGATTATGACCGCTGGCTGCGGTTTCGTCAACTGCATTCCGGTCTTCATCGCCCGCGAGAAGTACTGGCAGAAACGCTTCGCCGAAAGAGGTCTCCCCGTCATCGGCGACGATATCAAATCACAGGTCGGCGCCACCATCACCCACCGCGTGCTCACCCGCCTGTTCCGGGACCGCGGCGTCAAACTTGAGCACACCTATCAGTTGAACTTCGGCGGCAACACCGACTTCTACAACATGCTGGAGCGGGAAAGGCTTGAGTCCAAGAAGATTTCCAAAACCAACTCAGTTACCTCGCAGCTTGATTACAAGATGGACCCCAACGATATATATGTCGGCCCCAGCGACCACGTTCCCTGGCTTCACGACCGCAAGTTCTGCTACATCAAGATGGAAGGCCGTACTTTTGGCGATGTCCCATTGAACCTGGAGCTCAAAATGGAGGTCTGGGACAGCCCCAACTCCGCCGGCGTGGTCATTGACGCCGTCAGGTGCTGCAAGCTGGCCATGGACCGCGGACTTTCCGGAGAACTGGCCGAACCGTCCGCTTACTTCATGAAGTCACCCCCGATACAGTACTCGGACGCGGAAGCTCACCAGATGGTGGAAAAATTCATCGCTGACATGGTCAAAGCAGGCAAACCAGCCAAGTAAAGCTTCGCGAGGTTTCCGGACAGCAACTGGCAAAGCAAGGGGATTTTTTGGGTCTGAAGAATGGAAGGGAACTCAGTTAGCATCGCCTCAAAAAAACAGCCGTTCAAGTCCCGGTTAGCCGAAGCCCGCAAAGCCACTGCCTATCGCCTTTCCCGGCCACTGGTACGGCTCCTGGCCAAAACAGGAATAACCCCCAACGCCCTGACCTGGTTTGGTCTGTTGCTTTCCTTCGGGGCGGCAGCGCTTATTGCTCTCGGGCAGCCCTTCATCGCCGGCTTCGTTGTCCTTATCTCCGGGCTGTTTGACATACTGGACGGGGCGCTAGCCCGCTTTATCGATAAAAGCACTAAATTTGGCGGCATCCTTGATTCAGTTCTGGACCGCCTTGGTGAGGCGGCCGTCCTGCTGGGTCTTTTAATATTCTTTGTCAGATACCTTTCGGTGCCCGGCATACTCGTTGTCGGCATCACATTGCCCGGCGCGCTGATGGTCAGCTATCTCCGGGCCCGGGCAGAAGCGGCTGGCCTGGTTGGAGAGGTAGGCCTTTTCACCCGTACGGAAAGAATAATCATCATATCACTGGGGCTTTTTTTAAGCAGCATCGACTATGCGCTGATTATATCGCTGGGTATCATTGCCTTTTTCAGCTACGTGACTGTTATCCAGCGACTGCTCCACATATGGCGCCAGACAAAGGGAGAGTAATTTTCACATCACTTTCGGGAGGCTATAATGCCAGTAATTGCGGTTATTGGAGCTCAATGGGGAGACGAGGGAAAAGGAAAGATAGTTGACCTGCTTGCCGAGCAGGCAGATATGGTAATGCGCTTTTCCGGCGGGGACAATGCCGGGCACACCGTAGTCAACCAGCAAGGCGAGTTCGCCTTACACCTTGTCCCTTCCGGTATTTTTTCGCCCAAAGCCACCTCCGTGATTGGAAACGGCGTGGTGGTCAATCCCCGCGTTTTGCTCGACGAATTGGGCGCGCTCAAGCAGCGCGGCGTGGACACCTCGCGTTTTTTCATCAGTGACCGGGCTCACCTGGTAATGCCCTACCACATTCTTCTCGATGGACTGGAGGAAGAGGCGCGAGGAGGTAAAGCTATCGGCACCACACGCAAGGGCATCGGCCCCGCCTTTGCCGATAAGGCCTCCCGCCTGGGAATCAGGACCAGCGACCTTCTGGACAAGGATGTTTTTCGCGAGCGGCTTCACGCTGTGCTCACCGGCAAGAACACGCTATTGACCAAGGTCTATAATGCCGACCCGCTATCAGAGGACGAGATATTCAGCGAATACTGCCGGTACGGCGAGATACTGGCTCCCCACATCTGCGACACCTCCGCCCTGCTGGAAGAGGCAATAAATGACGGGAAAAAGGTAATGCTGGAAGGGGCCCAGGGGACCTTGCTGGACCCTGATTTCGGCACTTACCCCTACGCCACCTCCTCTTCACCGCTGGCCGGAGGAGGCTGTCTGGGGGTCGGCCTGGGACCGACCAGGATAGACGATGTTCTGGGTATTTTCAAAGCATACTGCACCCGCGTCGGCGGCGGCCCTATGCCCACCGAGCTGCAGGATGAAATCGGCGGCTGCATCCGAGAACTGGCTCACGAATACGGCACCACCACCGGCCGGCCGAGGCGCTGCGGCTGGTTTGATGCCATTGCCTCCCGGTTCAGCACCCGCGTGAATGGCTACACCCAGGCAATCGTTACCCGCCTCGATGTGCTCGACACAATGCCCGCCCTGAAAATATGCACCGCCTACGAGCTGAACGGCGAGAAAATCGATTACTTCCCAGCAAGTGCCGTCACACTGGAGAAGTGCCAGCCGATATACGAAGAACTGCCTGGCTGGCAGACGCCCATAAGTGATATCCGTGATTTTGCCCAGCTGCCACTGCAAGCCCGCCAGTACCTATCAAGGCTTGAGGAACTCATCGCCTGCCCCATCAGCGTCATATCGGTTGGCATGAGACGAGAGCAGACCATTTTCAAGAGTCCTGTCTGGTAGAAGCAGCCAAGAAGAAAGCGTAATCTTAAACAAAAAAAAGGGGGTATTTAAAATGGAGAAAAAAGAACCTCTGGCAACGCAGGAAGAGTATGAAAAGCAGATAATATATCATGAAGACATTCCAGCGGTAGAGCTGGTTCCCGGACAGGTCAGTGTGCACCTTATTTCCGGCAAGCGGGCGACGGCCATGTTCGCTACTTTTCAGCCCAATGCCGTCGGCCCCCTGCACAAGCACGAACACGAGCAAATCATGATTATCGCCGATGGAGAGGGTGAATTGGTGACCGGCGGGAAACGCTATCCGGTCAAAAAGGGCGACGTTACCGTCTTCGCCTCAAATCAGGAGCACGGCACTTACGCCTCCGATAAGGGCATCAAGACAATCGAGATATTCATCCCGGTGCGGCAGGAGTACATGGATAAGCTGGCCGCGCTCAAGAAGAGCCTGGGGAAATAGTTCAACGATTTTAGATAGACCACAGCACCCCAGCAACTAACATTGTGACTAAGTCCTTATTTCCCCTCCTCACCGAGCCGCTGGGAGAGGAGGTCTATGGCTTTCCTGAGTTCTCGCTGGTCTGCCCGGCTCTGCTCCAGAAGCTTTCCCATGGCTTCTGCCGTGGCCAACTCGCTATCCTGAGCAGGGGGTCGTCTGGTGAGAAATTTTATGGGCTGGTCCTCATCCATGTTCAGGTTCAGTGAAAGCACGTCAAACCGGTTGTAATGCCCGATGATATCGTGCCACTGCTTCTGGATTATCTCCTGCTCGATGTCAACATCGGCGTATATTATACCCTCTTCACCCTCGATGCTGTTTAACACTTCACCGTTCGGTCCGTAGATGGCGCTGTAGGCATTGGCACTGCTCATGAACTGGCGCTTCTCCTCCGTGTCGCCGAGCATCTCTACCATTTCCTGGTTAATGGTGCTGGTTGATACCAGGGTGAAGACCTTGCCCTCGCAGGAATGAGCTCCTGCCCTGAGGTGTATCCAGGT